>JBFYWT010000106.1:0-8357 GCA_041310895.1 Desulfobacteraceae bacterium
GCTCCGGGCCGCGGCGGGGGTGCGGGCCGCACCGTGGCGCCGAACGGCCGGCCTGTGCGGGCTGGGGGCGGCGCTTCTCGCCGGCGGGCTCTGGTTCTGGGGGAACGAAATCCGTCTGTTGCGAGAGGTTTCGGAATCTCCTGCGGCCGTCGCTTCGGAATCAGCCCCTCCGCCGCTGGTGATGGACCGCTTCACCCTGCAGGTGGCGGCCTATCTCAAGGCGGAACATGCCTACAAATTCGTGGACCAGCTGAAACGCCAGGGGTTCGATGCCTATTTAACGGAGACGGTCAGCGGCGGCAAGACCTGGTACCAGGTGCGCATCGCGCACTTTCCCGACCGCCCGTCGGCACGGGATTTCGGAGGCCGGTTGAAGCAGAAGGGCGTGATCGAGGATTTCTACGTGACACTTTACAGCCGGTGAGCCTCATGCACCGATAGGGGCCTGCGTGAACGCGGTGTCCGGATTCAGACGGTTCGAGTTGCGGCAGCCCACTCCCCGGTCCCTCGCGGATAGGCCTCCGACCCCGAGGGAGACGCCCTCTGAAAAGGAGGCCGCCGCGGCGGAACCCCTGATCCTTTGCCGCGAGTGCCTGCACCCGGTCACGCGGGACCCGGAGCGCATTTCCGTCGACGGAGTGCACCGGCACACCTTCGCCAACCCCCACGGCATTGTGTTCGAGATCGGCTGCTTCCGGCACGCCCCGGGGTGCGTCTATGCCGGTCCGGCCAGCGGCGAGTTCTCCTGGTTCGCCGGCTACACATGGCGGGTCGCTCTTTGCGCCGCCTGCCTCATCCACCTGGGGTGGATGTTTCGATCAACCGGCGGGGACCACTTCCACGGCCTGATCCTGGAACGGCTGATCGAGACCGACTAAAGACCGCAAAGGGCATAGGGCAAAGCGCATCGAGCAGAGGGAGGGGGTAAAGAGCATAGGGCATAGGACATGGGGTCAACTGCCATGGATTTTTTTACCATCTATTGCCCTATGCGCTTTGCGCTCTGCTGCCTTTGCGGCGAGCTGCCGGTAGATCGCCAACGCCTGGGACCGGGTCTGTTCGATTGTGCCCGAGTTGTCGATCACGTGGGTGGCGCGCGCCCGCTTTTGCTCGAGGGGCATCTGTGCGCGGATGCGGGCGAGGGCCTCGGCCGGGGTCAGGTGGTCCCGCGCGATGAGGCGCTCGATCTGGAGCCACTCCGGCACATAGACCACGATCAGCGCATCGAGGTCGTGCGCCATGCCGGCTTCAAACAGCAGCGGCACGTCCAGGATCACCACCGCGTCGGGGACTGCCTGCCGGATCGCTTCCAGCCTCTGGGCGGTCTCCGTCCGCACCCCGGGGTGCACGATCTCCTCGAGCACCCGTTTCTCCTGCGGGTCGCTGAAAACGAGGGCTCCCAGCCGCCGCCGGTCGAGTTCACCGCCTGACCCAAGGATGCTGCGGCCGAAATGGGCGAGGATCTGCTGATAGGCCGGGGTGCCCTGCCGGACAAGCTCGCGCGCGATCCGGTCCGCGTCGATGAGCTGCGCTCCGGCCGCGGCGAGCACGGCGGCGACCGTCGATTTGCCGCTGGCAATTCCCCCCGTTAGTCCGGCGACCACCACTGGATCGACCTCCCTGCTGAACCCGCCGCGGGCGGACCGGGCCCGCCGCCGGCGACTCCCAGAAAGCGTATGCGAGCACTGCGGACTTGTCAATCGCCGCCGCCGTTAGGTTGCACCGCCGCGATTCGATCTTATTTTCCGCTTCCATTCGGATGCTTTTGTAAATCCGAAACTTTAACAAGACAGGAGGCAACCCATGGCCAAAGAAAAACTCAAGATGGCCGCTGATGTCTGCTCCTACGTGGACGAGAAGAAAAACCAGATCCATCTCGAAATTTGCGTCCCCGGCGTGAAAAAACAGGCCATCCACCTCAAGGTGCGCGACGACAGCTTCAACCTGTTCGCGCCGCGGGACGACTTCGACTACGTGGCGACCGCGGCTTTTTGTTGCCCGGTCAAGTCGAAATCCGCCAAGGCCTCTTATAAGGACGGGATGCTCAAAGTGAGCCTCAAGCTCAAGGACCCCATGGAAGGGGCTCACACGGTCGCCATTCATTGAGGCGCTCGGCCGCCGAATCCCCACCGCAGGCGCTTTTGCACCTGCGGTGGTTTCCTGCCTTGATTACGCACCCCTCCCTCCAAAAAAGCAGTTGACTTCATGCTCTTTCTTGACTAAAAAGCTCAAGAAATTTCCCGACTTGAAAAGTCGACAAAGAGCACGCTGGCCCCGGAAAGAAACCAGCATTATGGTGCCGATGACCCCCAAGAAAAACCAGTATGCCTTGCGGGCGGTGTTTGAGTTGGCCAAGCGCCGGGGGGAGGGCCCGACCAAGATCTCGGACATCGCCCGCGCCCAAGTCATCCCCGCGCGGTTTCTCGAGGTGATCCTCAACAAGCTCAAACGGAGCGGGCTGATCGAGTCCAAACGCGGCTTCACCGGCGGTTATTTCCTGAGCCGGCCCCCGGACACGATCACGGTCGGGGACATTATGCGCTTTCTGGACGGCCCCACCGCGGCCATGGCATGCGCCGCCTGCACGGAAACCTCCAGTTGCCCCTCCCACCGCCGCGGCTGCGCGTTCTCGGCGATGTGGAACCGGGTCAACCAGGCGGTGTTGTCGGTCTATAACGATACCACGATCCAGGACCTGCTCGACAACGACGTCCACCTCAAGGCCCAACGGCGCCGCCGGCCGCCGCGGGCCTCGGCACGAACAGAAGGACAGCGCTTATGAGACTGAATCGCGTTTCCCGTTTCCGGTACGTCCATCTGACCGGTGCCGCCGCGGCGCTGATGCTCGCGGCCCTGATCGGCTGCACCAGCGCGGCCAGCTCATCCGGCACGGCGGAGGCGCCCCGGGCCGACATCATCCGCATCGACGGCCTCTCGCAGTTCGGCCCCCTGGAGCGGCCGGCAGTGGTGTTTCTGCACGAGAAACACACCCAGGCCCTGGCGCCGAAGAACAAGGACTGCGCCGCCTGCCACCTGCCCGTGCCCGATAAGAAGTACATGTCGACCAAGTACATGCGGCTGAAGGACGAGTCCAGGAACCAGGTGATGGAGGTTTACCACACCCGGTGCATCGACTGCCACCGCCAGACGACCGCGGCGGGCGAAAAGAGCGGGCCGGTGGTCTGCGCCGGCTGCCACGCCGACAAGCAGATCCCCTCCTCCTGGGCCGACATCGGCCTGGACAAGTCGCTGCACTACCGCCATGTCAAGGCCCAGGAGAACAAATGTGAGGCCTGTCACCACCAGTTCGATCCGGTCGCCAAGAAGCTCGTCTACACCAAGGGCAAGGAGGAGACCTGCCGCTACTGCCACCTGGACCACCCGGTCGAGAAGGTGAGCTCCTTCCGCCAGGCGGCCCACGACCAGTGCATCGACTGCCACCGCAAGAGACTCGCCGATAACAAGGACGCCGGCCCGGCCACCTGCAGCGGCTGCCACGACGCCGGACTGCAGAAAAAAATAGCGAAGGTCGAGGAAATCCCGCGCCTGATGCGCGGGCAGCCCGATGTTACCCTGGTTCAGGCCGTGACGCGCGACGGGCGGAAACTCGATGGCGCCACCCGCGCCAAGGTGGTCCCCTTCAACCATATCGCGCACGAGGCGGCCAACGACACCTGCCGGGCGTGCCACCACGCGGCGATGAGCGCCTGCGGCACGTGCCACACGCTCCAGGGCTCCAAGGAGGGCAAGTTCGTCAGCCTGCAGACGGCCATGCACCGGGTGAGCGCCCAGCCGAGCTGCGTGGGGTGCCACCAGGCCTACCTGGCCGATAAGCGCTGCGCCGGCTGCCACGCCGCCATGACCCCGCGGAACCCGCAGGACGTCTCCGGCTGCGCGAGCTGCCACGTGCCGCCGCCGGCCGACACGGCCCCCCAGACCGATCCCAAGCTCATTGCGGCCGCGCTCCTGGAGGCCCGCCGGCCGGTGAAGGCGACCCTTGCGGACGACGCCGTACCGGAGACCGTGATGATCAAGGCCCTGAGCAACACGTACGAGCCGGTCAACCTGCCGCACCGCAAGATCGTGCACGCCCTCCAGAAGCAGCTCACGGGGAGCAAACTGGCGGCCTATTTCCACCCGAATCCCGGCTCCATGTGCCAGGGCTGCCATCATCACAGTCCGGTCTCCGCCAAGCCGCCGGCCTGCGCGAGCTGCCACGGCAGGTCCTTCGACGAACGCAACCTCTTCAAGCCGGGGTTGCAGGCCGCCTACCACCTGCAGTGCATGGAATGCCACCACCACATGGGGATCGAGAAGCCGGCCGCCACGGACTGCACCGGGTGCCATAAGAAAAAGCCTTAATCTGGAACTGGTTCATCAACGCCTCTGAAGGATTGCGCCATGTCAATTTCACGCAGGAAGTTTCTCGGCTGGTTGGGCGCCGCCGGCGCCGGGGCCGCCGTGGGCCGCCCGGCCCATGCCGCCGGGACGGGGAGGTTTCCCGGCCACCCGGATGCGTTCGGGGTGCTCTTCGACGTCACCCGCTGCATCGGCTGCCGCAAGTGCGAGGAGGCCTGCCAGAAGGTCAACGGGCTGCCCGCCCCCGCGAAGCCCTTCAGCGATCTGACGGTGATGGAGCAGAAACGACGGACCGATGCCCGGACCTACACGGTGGTCAACCGCTACGACCCGGTTCCCGGGGCGCGCGGGCCGCTCTACCGCAAGATCCAGTGCAACCACTGCCTGGAGCCGGCCTGCGCCTCGGCCTGTTTCGTGGCGGCCTTCCGCAAGAACAGCGACGGGTCCGTGACCTACGACGAGTCGGTCTGCGTGGGGTGCCGCTACTGCATGATCGCCTGCCCCTTTGAAATCCCCACCTACGAGTACGACCAGGCCTTCACCCCCCGGGTGATGAAATGCACCTTCTGCCACCCGCGGCTGGCCGAGGGCCTGCTGCCCGGCTGTGTGGAGATCTGCCCGGCCGAGGCGCTCACCTTCGGACGGCGCCGCGATCTCCTGCGGATCGGGCGCGAGCGCATCGAGAAGTTCCCCGGCCGCTACATCGACCATATCTACGGCGAAACCGAGATGGGCGGCACCGCCTGGCTGACCCTCTCCGGGGTTTCCTTCCGCGAGCTGGGGATGCGCGAGGACCTGGGGACCGTCTCCGCACCGGAGTTGACCAAGGGAGCGCTGAGTGTCGTTCCGATCGTGGCCGGCCTGTGGCCCGTGCTCCTGACCGGGATCTACGCCATTACCCAGCGCCGGGACAAGATCGCCCGGGAGGAGACGTCGGCGGCGGTGGCCGCGGCAGTGGCGAAGGCCCAGGCCGAGGCCAAGGCCAAGCTGGTCGAGGCCATGGCCAAGGCCGAAAAGGACAAACGCACGGCCGTCGAAAAAGAGGTCAAGAAAGCCCTGGAGGAGGCCGCCAAGGCCAGCGCCCAGGCAAGTGCGGCGGCCGCGGCGGCCGAGCCGGAAAAGAAGCCCAGCTGAGGAGGGAACCAGATGCCTGTGCCCAAGTTCGCCATCCAGAAACCCGCCCTGACGCCCTTCAACGTGGTGGCCGGGATCATCGTGGCGGTCGGCCTGGTCGTCACGGTGATTCGCTTCACCCAGGGGCTGGCGGCCACGACCAATCTGTCCGACTACAACCCGTGGGGGATCTGGATCGGCTTTGACCTCCTGGTCGGGGTCGCCCTGGCCGCGGGGGGCTATGTGACCTCGGCGGCCTGCTACATCTTCGGTCTCAAGCGCTTTCACTCCGCGGTGCGGCCGGCGATCCTGACCGGGTTCCTGGGCTATGCCCTGGTCGTCCTGGCCCTGCACTACGACGTCGGCCGTCCCTGGCGCCTGCCCTACCCCTTCATCGTTCAGAGCGGAACGACCTCGCTGCTCTTCGAAGTGGCGGCCTGCGTGGCCCTCTACCTGACGGTCCTCTTCATCGAGTTCTCGCCGGCCGCGATGGAGTGGCTGGGGTTGAAGCGCGCGCGGCGGATCGTGGTCCGGCTGACCCTGGTGCTCACCATCTTCGGGGTGGTGCTCTCCACCCTGCACCAGTCCTCGCTCGGTGCGCTCTTCCTGATCGCACCTTCCAAGCTTCACCCGCTCTGGTATTCGCCCTACATCGCGCTTTACTTCTTCGTCTCGAGCATTGTTGCCGGGCTCTCCATGGTGATCTTCGAGAGCACCCTGGCGCATCGGTATTTCCACGACAAGATGGACGCCGAGCACCTGAAGCAGGCGGACGGGGTGGCCCTCGCCTTCGGCAAGGCCGCCGCCTGGGTCCTGGCGGGCTACTTCGTCATGAAGATCGTCGGTCTCGCCCAGACCGACGCCTGGAGCTATCTGGCCACCGGCTACGGGGCCTGGTTCCTGGTGGAGCTCCTGGGCTTTGTGCTGCTGCCCTGCTATGCGTTCGCCATTGGGGTGCGGGAGAAGAACCTCACGGTCATCCGCTGGACGGCGGCCTGGTCGGTGCTCGGCATCGTGGTCAACCGGTTCAACGTCGGGCTGATCGCCTTCAACTGGCACCTGCCCTCCAGCGAACGGTACTTCCCGCACTGGATGGAGATCGCCATATCGCTCTTCGTGGTGACGATCGGCGTGCTGGCCTACCGCTTCATCGTGACCCACATGCCGATCCTTTACTCGCACCCGGACTACGACGCGCATTAACGGCGGCATCAAGGATAGATCCATGGACAACGCCATCGTCACGCTGCATGACTTCATGCTCCGCACCGAAAGCATCACCTACATCCTGGTGGTCGTGGTGCTCGTCAGCTTCCCGTTTTTCTGGCGATTCCTGACCGACCGGGAAGAGGACGCCGTCCAGCCGGACTCGGAGCACGCGCCGGACAAGCATCACTGAGGCGGTCAGGAACCATTTTTCTCAGGGTGAAGGAGTGGCCCATGTACGAATTTGTGACCGGTCCGCTGGCCTGGCTGGCATTCGCGGTTTTCGTTATCGGGATCATCGTGCGCCTCGTGCTTTACGTGCGCGGCCTGGACTGGAAGCTCGACCGCGTGACCTACTCGGTCAACACGGCCTACGGGGTGCGGGGGGCGGTGCGCTCCATCCTTTTCTGGCTCGTCCCCTTCGGCACCCAGAGCTACCGTAACAACCCCGGCTTCACCCTGGCCCTTTTCGTGATGCACCTCGGCCTGATCGTGACCCCGATCTTCCTGCTCGGCCACAACATCCTGCTCCAGGAGCGCTGGGGGTTCAGCCTGTGGTCGCTGCCGGGGGGCGTGGCCGATGCTCTGACCATCGCGGTCATCGTCTCGGCCCTGCTCCTGGTCATGCGGCGGATCGCCCTGCCGGAGGTGCGTATCATCACCAGTGCCTACGACTACCTCCTGCTCGCGATCGCCGTGGCCCCCTTCGTGACCGGGCTGATCGCGCGCTACGCGTTCGTGAACAGCCAGCCCTGGCTGATCGTCCACGTCCTGTGCGGGGAGATTTTTCTGATCGCGATCCCGCTCACCAAGCTCTCGCACTTCGTGCTCTTTTTCGCCACCCGCGCCCAGCTGGGGATGGACTACGGGATCAAGCGCGGCGGCATGAAAGTCAAGGGGATCAGCTGGTAGGAGGATAGCATGCCCGAAGGAGTCCTGTGCAATAGAAACAAGGTGAACACCCTGGAGCATCTCCAGGCGCTGCTGGCCGACAAGAGCGGCAAGCAATATTACCAGGAGATGAATCAGCTGGAGGTCGACCCCAAGGCCCTCTGGGACCTGGTCCAGAAGACCTGCAAGTCACGCATCCGCACCTGGCTCGAGATCTGCACCCATTGCGGCCTCTGCGCCGAAAGCTGCTTTTACTACCTGGCCAACAACCGTGACCCCCGGCAGGTGCCCTCCTACAAAATTCAGAGCACCCTGGGGCAGATCGTACGGCGCAAGGGGCAGGTGGACAACGCCTTCATGCAGATGGCGATGGACACCGCGTTTTCCAAGTGCACCTGCTGCACGCGCTGCGGGATCTACTGCCCCCTCGGGATCGACATGGGGGTGATGTTCAGCTACCTGCGGGGGCTGCTCTTCTCCCAGGGTTTCACTCCCTGGGAGATGAAGATCGGCACGGGCATGCACCGCGTCTTCCGCGCCCAGATGGATGTCACCACCGAGGATTGGGTGGAGACCTGCAACTGGATGGCCGAGGAGACCGCCGACGAGTGGCCGGGGCTCGAGATCCCGGTCGACAAGGAGGACGCCGATATCCTCTATACGGTCAATGCGCGCGAGCCTAAGCACTACCCGGAGGACATCGCCCAGGCGGCCATTCTCTTTCACCTGGCGGGGGAAAACTGGACGGTGCCGAGCGAGGGGTGGGAGGAGACGAGCCTGGCCATGTT
>JBFYWT010000185.1:0-15943 GCA_041310895.1 Desulfobacteraceae bacterium
ATAGACTTTTAGCGGGGGGTTCCGGAGAGTCCCCTCTGCCCGTTGCCCCCCGCCGCGGCTACCCGCTGCGGATGACCTCGAGCGCGGCTGCCAGCGCCCGGTCCAGGTGCTGCGGCTGTGAGCCGCCGGCCTGGGCCATGTCGGGACGCCCGCCGCCCTTGCCGCCCACCGCCGCAGCCGCCTGCTGGATGATGCGGCCGGCATGGAAGCGGTGCGTGAGGTCTTTGGTCACCCCGGCGATGAGCATGACCTTGGAATCGTGGGTGCTGCCGAGGACCACGACGCCGGACGTCACCTGGTCTTTGCAGCGGTCGAGCAGATCCCTCAACCCGGCCGGCGAATCGGCCTCGACCCGCTTGACCAGGACCTTCACCCCGGCGATCTCCTGGACCTCATCCGAGGTTCCGGCCGCGGACGCCGCGGAGAGTTTGCCCTTCACCTGCTCGATCTCGCGCTCGAGACCCCGCATATCGGAAAGAAGTTTCCCGACCCGCGCCGGAAGACCCTCCGGGCTCGCCTTCACTAGGTGCGCCGCCTCCTGCAGGGTGCGCTGGGTGCGCTGGATGAAGGCGAGGGCCCCCTCGCCGGTCAACGCCTCGATCCGCCGCACCCCGGCCGCCACGCTCGCCTCTGAGACGATCTTGAAGACCCCGATGTCGCCCGTGCGCGGTGTGTGGGTGCCGCCGCAGAGCTCCTTGCTGAAGTCCGTGAGGGTGATCACCCGCACGCGGTCGCCGTATTTCTCCTCGAACAGGGCGGTCGCCCCGCTTTGAAAGGCCTCTTCCGCCGCCATCTCCTCGATCTGGGTGGGGATGTTCTCCCGGATCTTGGCGTTGACGATGGCCTCGGCCGCTTCGAGCGCCTCGGGCGCGACGTGGGCGAAATGCGTGAAGTCGAAGCGCAGCCGGTCGGGGCCGACCAGCGAGCCGCCCTGCTTGACGTGATCGCCGAGCACGCGGCGGAGCGCAGCGTGCAGCAGGTGGGTGGCTGTGTGGTTGAGGGCCGTGGCGGCGCGCACGGTTGCGTCGACCCGAAGGGTCACGGCCTCGCCCTTGCGGACCGTCCCGGTGAGGACCCGCAGGCGGTGAATCAGAAGACCGGTAGGGTCCTTGACGACGCCCGTCACCTCGGCCTCACCCGTCGGCCCGATCACCCGGCCGACGTCGCCGACCTGGCCGCCGGATTCGGCATAGAAGGGGGTCGCCTCGGTCACCAGCTCCACCGTGCGGCCGGCCCCGGCCTCGGCCACCTCCGCCGCCCCGTCCACGAGCAGCACCACGCGCGACTCGCAGGTGAGGAGATCGTAGCCGACGAACTCCACCTTGAACCCGGAGGCGGAGAGGCTCTTGTAAGCGTCGCCGATGCGGGCAAAGGCGGCGACGGTGCGCGAGCGGGCGCGCTGCTCGGCCATGGCCGCGTCGAACCCGGCCATGTCGAGCGTCATGCCCTCATCGCGCACCACATCCCGCACGATGTCGGCCGGAAACCCGTAGGTGTCGTAGAGCTTGAACATCAGCGCCCCCGGCACCTCGCGCCGCCCCTGCCCCTTGAGCTCGGCCAGGCTCTCGTTCAGCAGCCGGAGCCCCGTGTCCAGAGTGTGGCGGAAACGCTCCTCCTCGCTGCGGGCGACGCTCAGGATGAAGGCCGCGGCCTCGGAGAGCTCCGGGTAGGCGGGCTTCATGATCGCGAAGACCGTCCGCAGGGTCTCCTCCAGGAAGGGCCGCGCGAGCCCGATCTGGCGTCCATAGCGGATCGCCCGCCGCATGATCCGCCGCAGCACGTAGCCGCGGCCCTCGTTCGAGGGCAAAACCCCGTCACCGATGAGAAAGGCCACCGCGCGCGAGTGGTCGGCGATCACCTTCATCGCGACATCGGACGCCGGCGCCCGGCCGAAGGCGATCCCCGTCATCTCCTCGGTGCGGGCGATGATCGGCCGCAGCAGGTCGGTGTCGAAGTTGGTGTCCACCCCCTGAACGACGGAAACGATGCGCTCGAGCCCCATGCCGGTATCGATGCTCGGCTTCGGCAGCCGGGTCAGGGTACCGTCGGCGTCGCGGTTGAACTGCATGAAGACCAGGTTCCAGATCTCAAGGTAGCGGTCGCACTCGCAGCCCACGGTGCACCCCGGCCGGCCGCAGCCGTAGGCCGCCCCGCGGTCGATGATGATCTCCGAGCAGGGCCCGCAGGGGCCCGTGTCGCCCATGGACCAGAAGTTGTCCTTCTCCCCGAAGCGCACGATGCGCTCGGGCGGCACCCCCACCGCCGTACGCCACAGCCCGTAGGCCTCCTCGTCGTCGAGATAGATCGAGGCCCAGAGCTTGTCGGCCGGAAGCTTGTAGCCGTTCGTCAGGAGGTCCCAGGCGAACTCGACGGCGCGCTCCTTGAAGTAATCCCCGAAGGAGAAATTCCCCAGCATCTCGAAGAAGGTGTGGTGCCGGGCCGTGTAGCCGACGTTCTCGAGGTCGTTGTGCTTGCCGCCGGCGCGCACGCACTTCTGGGAGGTCACCGCACGCGCGTAGTCGCGCTTCTCCTCGCCCAGGAAGGTGCGCTTGAACTGCACCATGCCGGCATTGATGAACAGCAGGGTGGGGTCGTCGTGCGGCACCAGCGATGAGCTGCGCACCACCTGGTGGCCGTTGCGTTTGAAGTAGTCGAGAAACTGGCTGCGCGCCTCGTTGCCGGTCATACCCTATTCCTCCGTCTGCCCGTCCTTGGCCCCGGCGCCAAGCCCCAACGCCTCGCGGGCCTTGAGGCTGATGCCGTCGGCCAGCTCCGGGTGATCGGACAAAAATTTCTTCACGTTCTCCCGCCCCTGGCCGATGCGCTCCCCGCCGAAGGAGTACCAGGCCCCGCTCTTTTCGATGATGCCCTGCTCGACGGCGACATCGATCAGGTCCCCGAGGCGCGAAATGCCCTCGCCGTAGACGACGTCGAACTCCGCCTCGGTGAAGGGCGGGGCGAGCTTGTTCTTCACGACGCGCACGCGGGTGCGGTTGCCGACGATTTCCTGGCCCTCCTTGATGCTGTTCGTGCGCCGGATGTCGAGCCGCACCGAGGCGTAGAACTTGAGGGCATTGCCGCCGGTGGTGGTCTCGGGGTTGCCGAAGACCACCCCGATCTTCATCCGCATCTGGTTGATGAAGATGAGGCAGGTGTTGGTCTTGCTGATCGTGCCGGTCAGCTTGCGCAGCGCCTGGGACATCAGGCGCGCCTGGAGGCCCATGTGGGAATCGCCCATCTCCCCTTCGATCTCCGCGCGCGGCACCAGGGCCGCGACCGAGTCGATCACCAGGATGTCGATCGCCCCGCTGCGCACCAGCATGTCGGCGATTTCGAGGGCCTGCTCGCCGGTGTCCGGCTGGGAGACCAGAAGTTCGTCGCAGTTGACCCCGAGCTTTTTCGCGTAAACCGTGTCCAGGGCGTGCTCGGCGTCGATGAAGGCGGCGATGCCGTCCCGCCGCTGGGCCTCGGCCACGGCATGCAATGCGAGCGTCGTCTTGCCCGATGCCTCGGGGCCGAAGATCTCCACGATCCGGCCGCGGGGCAGCCCGCCGATGCCGAGCGCCTTGTCGAGCGCCAGCGACCCGGTGGGGATGATCGGCACGCTCACGATCGGGCGGCTGCCGAGCTTCATGATCGACCCTTTACCGAACTGCCGCTCCACCTGGACCATGGCGCTTTCGAGCGCCTTCTGCCGGTCGGTTGATGCTGCCATGAGAGCCTCCTTGGATTCAGAACAAACGGATTAGTCGCCCGCGCCCACGATGACCTGCTCAAGCGCGGTGTACTCCGCCCCTTCGGAGCGAAGGGTGCTTTTAAACAGAACGAGCGCCCGCACCTCCAGGGTGCCGACCGGCTTGGCCGACCAGCGCTCCAGCTCCTCGGCGACCGGCCCGGGGGAACCCCCTGCGCGGAAGCGGCCGATGGTCAGGTGCCCCCGGAAGCGCTCCGCCGCACGCGGAAATCCCAGGTCGGAAAGGCGCCCCTCGACATCCGCCTGGAGGCGGGCGAGGAGTTCTTCCCGGTCCGCAAGCCCCACCCAGATCACCCGCGGCCGCCGCAGCCCGGGAAACACCCCCACCCCGGCCGCATTGAGGGAAAACGGCGGGCGGCCCTGCGCCGCGGCCCTCAGCGCCTGTGCGACGCTCGCCACGTGGCCGGCCGGGATCTCGCCCAGGAACTTCAGGGTCAGGTGGATGTTCTCCGGCCGCACCCAGCGCGCACGGACCCCTGTCTGCCGCAGGTCGGTCTGGACCCCTTGCAGGGCCGATCGCAGCGCCGGCGGGGTTTCCACGGCCACGAATGTGCGCAGCATCCCGGGCATGACGGTTGATCCGGCTTAACCGACCGGCAGCGTGAACTGCGGCTCCCCGAGCAGAAAACGCCCCTCAGCAATCCATCCCTTCAGCGCCTCGGCGATCGCACGCGCCTTGACGACGCTGGAGAGCGGCACGGTCGGCACCTCGCGGCCCTGAAAGCGAATGGTGCCGCTCTTCAGCTCGGCGTAGCTCACCCGGCCCAGGCTGCGCCCGACGCCCTGGGGGTAGTCCTTGCCGTAGTCCACGATCTGGGTGAAGATCTCCTCGTCGGAGACCGCCGTTTGGGCGGCCATCTCCTCGTCGAGCAGCGGGATCGGAACACCGAGCCCCACCGCCAGGGAACAGCCGTAGCCCTGGATGGCGACCCCGACCAGGAACTCCGCGCTCATCTGCTTGAGGTCGCCCATCACCCAAAGGGTTCCGGCCGGCCGTAAAGGGACCCCCTTGTCGGTGCGCTCCACTGCCGGATTGTGCTGGCTGCCGTGCCAGGTGACGTACCCCACCCCGCCGCCTAAAAAGATGCGGGTCCCCAGCCCGATGGTCCGGTAGCAGGGGTCGTTGAAAAGCGGGCTCAACTGGCCGGCCGAGCAGTAGTTCGCGTTCAGGGCCCGGGGTTTGAGGGTCCCCATATAGGTGTAGACGGTCTTATCGGATAGGTTCACGGCGCAGTTGTAATTCTGGTAGCCGTTGCGCGGGTTACAGAGCACCGCCATGGGCAAGCCCTTGAGGGTCACCTCTTTCTCCACCCGCCGGTTGGGGTAGCAGTCCGTGC
The DNA here is from genome assembly GCA_041310895.1 of Desulfobacteraceae bacterium. Taxonomy (GTDB): domain Bacteria; phylum Desulfobacterota; class Desulfobacteria; order Desulfobacterales; family SpSt-501; genus SpSt-501. The sequence continues at coordinate 5,092 of JBFYWT010000185.1, forward strand.
CGTAGGCCTCCGCCACGAGTTGAACCGTACGGCCTTCCACCAGGTCCTTGAGGACGTGGCCCCCCCCGTAGTTGAACTCGCCCGGGTGGACCTTGTTCAGCGGGTCGTCCTCCGCCGGTTCGGTCGCCCCGATGTAGCAGTCCACCGCCGCCAGCCCCGCGTAGGCCGGCACCCGGTTGATCCAGACCCGGGAGGCCTTGATCGGCGGGGTGGAGTGGCCGAAATTGATGAAGGCTCCCGACGAGCACATCGGGGCGAAGGTCCCGGTGGTGACGACATCCACCTGCCGCGCCGCCTCGCGCGGGCCTTCGTGCTTGACGATGTCGATGATCTCCTCGGCCGTCACGACGACCGCCTTGCCGGAACGGATGCGGGCGTTGATCTGGCCGATGGTCTTGGTGACGCGGGAGCGCTTCATCGCCCCTTACCTCCCGGCCCGCGGCGCTGCCACCGCATTGAGCTTCAGGGTGATGTTGTCGCGGATCCAGTGCGGGTCCCACCACTCCACCGGGTCCACGAAGGTGGTGTGCACCAGGATGCTGAAATGCAGGTGATCGCCCCCGGCCAGACCGGTCGTACCGGTGTACCCGAGCACCTCGTCTTTGTTCAATCGATCTCCCGGTTTGGCCGTGATCTGGCTCAAGTGCGAGTACATGCTGAACAATCCGAACCCGTGGTCCAGGATCACCGTCTGACCGTAGATCCCGATGAACCCCGCCGCCGCCACCACCCCGGCGTTGGCGGCGGGAACCGGTGAGTTCGCCAGCGAGGCGAGGTCGACCCCCATGTGGTCCTGCTGGTCGATCTCCACCCCTTCATAGACATAGCTGCGCCGGTCGGCAAAGCCCGCCCGGGGGGCGGCGTTGGGCAGCCGGGTGAAAGGCCCCTGCCAGAGCATCGCCGGCTGGATCGCCTGCGCCGCCGCAATGATGGCGTCATAATCAATGCGCCGCTGGTCGCGGTTGATATAAAGGAACGACTCCTTCAGCGAACCGGAGGCGGAGGCCGGCACCAGGTGCTGCAGTCCGGGAAGAATCTGCTTAATGAAGCCGTCACTGATCGCGAGCCTGTCCTTCTTGAACGCCTTGCGGCGCAGCAGGTGGGGAAATCGCACCCGGGAGGCGTTTCCGGCCGCATCCGTCGCCTCCAGCGTGATCGGGGCCCCTGCCGGCAGGTCATGGGCGATCGCGAGGAAAGCAATGTGAACGGCGCGGTCGGTATAGTAGCCGCTAAAGCCCGGGTAGAACGTGGCGCCCACGCGCACCCCGCTGACGGGGCAGGCCTCGGAGAGCCGGTAGACGGCGATCCCCGCCCCGCCCAGGTTGAGGTAGTTTTGCTGTGTAAACATCTCGATCACCGGGGGGCGGGTGTCGACGACCACCTCTTTTTCGACCTGGGTCAGGTTGCCGTGCCCCCAGTTGCGCCAGGAGCGGTCCCGAACGGACAGGGTGAGCTTCCCCGGGCCGTCGGCAACTCCCAGAGCGGCCGGTTCGATGGCGATACGGAACGTCTCGCGCCGCGGCCCTTGCGTGCCGAGAAACCCGGAGGCGGGAAAGTCGGCCGCCCCCAGTACGAGTTCCTTGCCGTCCTTGCTCAAGGTGGCCTTCACGGACCTAAGGCCGCTCTTGGCATCCTCGATCACGAGGGACAGCTCGCTCGATTTGCCGATGGGGAGGGGAGAGGCCGCTTCCAGGGCGAGCGCAGGTCCCTCGCCCTCCATCCGTCCGGCAACAAACCAGATCACCGCCGCCACTCCCCCTGCGACCAGCAACAAGGCGAGACCGAGCGGCCAACCCGAACGAATTTTTCGGTGGGTTTCCATTAAAAACGATCCTTTCCACTTCCCGGACCGACCGTGCACCGGGGGTCCCATGCCGCCTGGCCTTGAAAGGGTGACTGAATTGAGTCAACGACCACCCGCAAAGGGGGTGGCTTCCATTTTCGGCCGTAGGCCGAAAAGACAAACGCACGCTCGTGCGTCACTCGTTGCACGTGAAACCGCGTGCAACGCACGCGGTTTGAAAATACGTAATCAGATCCGATTATCAATTCATCCTGCTTTAGTCAACTCCATCGGCGCCGCGCGCCCGGGGTCCCCGGACGCCCGTCACGCCTCGGCCGGAAGCGTTTCGGGCCGCTCAAGACGACTCGCCCCACGACCCGCGTCTGAACCCTCCCGCCGGGGCCCCCGCGATGACGTTTCGAACCATCCCCCCCCCGCGGCTCGGCTTGACATTCCCGCAACCACACCGGATAGTTGATCTTATGTTTCCGTGTCCACCCGGAAAGGGTGGATGGCGGTCCACGCCGAGGCTGCAGCGATGCCGCAACCGCCGGCGCAAGGAGGGGTTCGCCGCCGAGGAGCGCAACGAGCGAGAACGCCAGCATGGGCCGCCAAACGCCGTTTATGGACACGCTTCAGCTCCGACAGGATACTCTCATGTCCACGGCACGCTTTCAGATGAGCCGCAAAAATCGCCTGTCCGTAATCGGGGCCGTCCTCCTGGTCATCGCCCTCGGGACGACGGCCGCGGTGGTGGTCGGCACCCGCCGGTTGGCGAGCCCCCCGGCAGCGGCGCCGACGGCACCGGCAGCGGCCGGCGGCGCAAGCGCTCTGGTGATCGACGGGCTCCAGCAGACCGCCGCCCGCGACGGGGTCACCGAGTGGATCCTGAACGCCGGCGCGGCGGTGTTCCTGCAGGAGGAGAAAAAATTCCTTCTGACCGAGCCCCGCGTTACCTTTTTCCGCGCGGAAGGGCAGACCTTTTTCCTTTCCGCTGCCAAGGGAACCGTGGCCACCGAGCGCCACGACATGGACGCCGAAGGCGATGTGGTGATAAGGAACGAGCGCTACCGGGCCCGGACGGAGCGTGTACGCTACACCCATGCCGAGCGCATGATCGCCTCCGACCGGCCGGTCGCCATCACCGGCGACCGCGGGGAGATCACCGCCGATACGGGTTCGGTCGATGTGCGGGCGAACCGGATGAGACTGGCCGGGAATGTTCAGGGCCTGGTCCCGGCCGGCACCACCGCTTCGGACCGGGAGACGCTGCAGATCGCCTCCGACCGGCTGCGGGTCGACATGGATGGGGACTGGGCCGAATTCAGCGGCCGCGTGCGCCTCGACCAGAAATCCACCACCACCACGGCGGACACCCTGACGGTGCATTACACCCGGCCGGCCGAACACGCCGGAGCGGCGGCCGGAGCGGTGGAGGAGGTCACCCTCACCCGGATCGTCGCGCGCGGGAGCGTGACGGTAAAAACCGAGGATGGCACCGCCGAGGCCGATGAGGCCGTCTATGAACCGGCCGCCGGAACTCTGACCCTGATAGGCCGCCCGGCAACGGTGAAAAGCGCCTCTGCCGTCGTGCGCGGCGCGCGAGTCGTCATTTCCCCGCGCACCCGTCACATGAGCGCCGAGAGTGGAACGGCCGGCCGGGTGTCCGTGGTGTGGAGAGCGCCCGCCTCCCGGCCATGAAGGGCGTTACGCGCCGATTTTGCCCGCCGCATCGCCCCGAACCAGAGGTTGCTTTTTCGCGGCAAAGCCCCTACAATTCCAAGATGATTACCTGGGAGCCCGGACGGCTGCGCGCATGAGCACCCTGCAGGCATCGGATCTGTTCAAGTCCTACAAGGGCCGCCGGGTGGTCAGCGGGGTCAGCCTGACGGTCGAGAGCGGCGAGGTGGTGGGGCTGCTGGGGCCGAACGGGGCCGGAAAGACCACCACTTTTTACATGATCATCGGTCTGGTCAGGCCGGACGAAGGGCGCATATTCCTTGACGCTCGCGATATCACCGGATATCCTATGCACATGCGCGCCCAATCCGGCGTCGGATATCTCCCCCAGGAAAACTCGGTGTTCCGCCGGCTGACCGTCCACCAGAACGTCATGGCCGTTCTTGAGCTTCGGCCCCTGTCGCGGGCCGAGCGCGACCATCAGACGCAGGAGCTGCTCGAGGAGTTGGGCATCGGCCACCTCGCGGGACAGAAGGCGAACGTGCTGTCCGGGGGCGAACGCCGGCGGCTTGAAATTTCCCGGGCGCTCGCGACCCGGCCGGCCTTCATCCTGCTGGATGAACCGTTTGCCGGAATCGATCCGTTGGCCGTCGCCGATATCAAGAACATCATCGGCCACCTGCGCCAACGGGGGATCGGGATCCTGATATCCGACCACAACGTGCGTGAAACCTTGTGCGTGTGCGACCGGGCTTTTATAATGGTGGACGGCCGGGTCATCGAATCCGGCCCCCCCGCATCGATCGTGCAGAGCGAAGCGGTGTGCCGATCTTATCTCGGAGAAGATTTCAAGCTGTGATATGGCCCTGGAACTGCGACAACAACTGAAACTGACCCAGCAGCTGATCATGACCCCGCAGCTGCAGATGGCGATCAAACTCCTGCAGCTCTCACGCCTGGAGCTGGTGGACACCATTCGCCGTGAACTCGAAGAGAACCCCGTCCTGGAGGAGGTCCCCGAGACCGGGGCGGATGAGCAGCTGAGCGAGACCCCGGAGCCCCCCCCGGCCGAGATCTCTCCCAACCAGGAGGTCACCATCCAGGAGAAGATCCACGACGACATCGACTGGACCGGCTTCATGGAGGACTTCAGCACCCCCTCGCGCGTTTCGCACGAGTCGGAGGACCGCGAGGCACCGAAATACGAAGCGTTCGTCACACGCAAGGAGTCGCTGAACGACCACCTGCTCTGGCAATTTTTGATGACCAAACCCGCCCGCGAAGACGAGGCGGCCGCCAGCCTGATCATCGGCAATCTCAACCGGGACGGCTACCTGGTAGCCTCCCTCGATGATATCGCCGCCAAAAACGAGATGTCCTTCGAGCACCTGGAGCGGGTGCTGGCGCTGCTGCAAACCTTCGACCCGGTGGGGGTATGCGCCCGGGACCTGCGCGAGTGCCTGCTGATCCAGGCGCGTTACCTGGGGTTCGAGGGCACCATTGTCACGGACATCATCTCCGATCACCTGGCCCACCTGGAAAAGAAGAACTACAAGGCCATCTGCAAAGCCCTCAAGGTCAGCCTCGACGAGGTGGTCTCCGCCGTGGGGGTCATCAAAGCCATGGAGCCGCGCCCCGGGCGGCAATTCAGCGAAGAGCCGCCCCAGTATATCATCCCGGACATCTACGTGCACAAGGTGGACAACGAATTCGTCATCGTTCTGAACGACGACGGCTTGCCCAAGCTGCGCGTGAACTCGCTCTTCAAGCGCCCGGTCGGCCGCGGCCGGCGCCTGCCGAGTGACGCCCAGAACTACATTCAAGACAAAATGCGCTCGGCGGCCTGGCTGATCAAGAGCATCCACCAGCGGCAGAAGACCATCTACCGCGTCATGGAGAGCATCCTGCGCTTCCAGCGGGAGTTCTTCGAGAAGGGCATTGCCCACATGAAGCCGATGGTTCTCCGGGACGTGGCCCAGGACATCGGCATGCACGAGTCCACGATCAGCCGGGTGACCACGAACAAGTACGCCCACACCCCGCAGGGCATCTTCGAGCTCAAGTATTTCTTCAACAGCTCCATCCAGCGTGACGAGGGCGGGGCCATTGCCTCGGCCAGCGTGATGGATAAAATCCGCAGGATCATCGCCGACGAGGACCCCCGGCGCCCTCACAGTGACGACAAAATCGCCCGAATGCTCAAGCAGGACAACATCAACATCGCCCGGCGCACCGTTGCCAAGTACCGCGAAATGATGCGGGTGCTGCCGTCCAACAAGCGCAAGGAACTTTAAGGAGGTCGCCCATGCAGACGTCGGTGACATTCAAGAATCTCGAAGCGTCCGACAGCCTGAAGTCCTACGTCAGTGAGAAACTCGACCGTTTCGATAAACTGCTCGACAACCCGGCAACGGCCGATGTCGTCCTGCTGGTGGAAAAACACCGCCATATCGTCGAGGTCAACATCAACGCGGACCGCCTGAACATCAACGGCAAGGAAGAAACCGGGGACATGTACTCGGCCATCGACATGGTCCTCGACAAGCTCGAAAAACAACTCAAACGCGGCAAGCAGCGGATCCGCGAGCGCCGCGCGAGCGCCAAAGGCCAGACCCGCACCATCCGCACCGACACCACCCCCACGGCGGAGGAGGACCGCCCGCGCGAGATCAAGGTCCAGAGTCTGGAGTACAAGCCCATGGATGTGGAGGAGGCCGTGCTGCAGATGGACCTTTCCGAGGAGAGTTTCATCGTCTTCACGAATGCCCGCTCGGAGAAAATCAATGTGCTTTACCGGCGCCGGGACGGCCATTTCGGTCTGATCCAGCCGATCAGCTGATCGCACGCGGCCGGTGGGCCGCCGGAGTGCGCGCGGCCCGCGGGGCCGATGAGGGGGGATGATGAAACTGCTGGAGGTGCTCGATGCAGAGGCGATCCTGCCGGATCTGAAGGCCGGGACCAAGACCGAGGCCTTGGAGGAGCTGGTGATCCCGGTCGCCCGCCAATCGGGCGTGGCCGTGGAGGAGCTGGTCCGGGTGCTATTGGAGCGGGAACGGCTGGGCAGCACCGGCATCGGGGGCGGAATCGGGGTTCCCCACGGCAAGATCCCGCACATCGACCGCCTGTTCCTGGGGGTCGGACTGAGCCGCCGGGGCATCGATTTCGAATCCCTGGACGGCCGGCCGGCCCACATCCTTTTCCTGCTGGTGACGCCGGAGAATTCCATGGGCTTGCATTTAAAGGTTCTGGCCCGCATCTCCCGCATCCTGAAGAACGAATCCTTCAAGGAGAGCCTGCTCCAGGCCCGCACCCGCGAGGACATTCTGGCGGTCATCCAAAACGAGGATGAAGAGTTTTGACCTTCGGCCGACGCGCGTGAAACAGCTTCCGATCTTCATCATCACCGGGCTTTCGGGTTCGGGCAAGAGCACCGCCTTGGCCGCGCTGGAGGATGCCGGTTTTTACTGTGTCGACAACATGCCGGTCGAGCTGCTCCCGAAGTTCCTGGAGATGCCGATCGACCGCACGACCGGCATGCGCGGCTGCGCTTTCGTAATGGATTTGCGCGAAAAGGGGTTTCCGGAGAAGTACGATACGATTCTCTCCCGGCTGCGCCGGAAAGGGTTCTCCTTCCGGATCATCTTCCTGGAAGCGGAGGAGCCTGTCCTGGTTCAGCGCTTCAGCGCCACCCGCCGCCAACATCCGCTTGCCGCGGGGGATGGCATCGTGGCTGCCATCCGCGCGGAACGCGAACGGCTCGCACCGCTGCGGGAGGACGCCGAGCGCATCATCGACTCGAGCCGTTTCACCGTGCACGCGCTCAAGGCCGAGATCACGGAGATCGCCCGCAGCGAGGAGCCGCTCGCCGCCATGCAGATCACCGTGCTCTCCTTCGGCTTCAAATACGGTTTGCCGCCGGAGGCCGACCTGGTCGTGGACGTACGCTTTCTGCCCAATCCGTATTTCGTGCCGGAACTCACCCATCTCGACGGGGAAGCGGCCGAGATCCGGACGTTCATCTTCGAGACGGAGGAGGCGCGCACGTTCACGGCCAAATACGCCGAGTTGCTCGACACCCTCATTCCGCTCTATGCGCGCGAAGGCAAGAGCAATCTCACGATCGCCGTCGGCTGCACCGGTGGACGGCATCGCTCGGTGGCGGTCGCCCGGAATCTTTTCGAGCGGCTCGCGGCCACCCGGCCCCGGGTCGGGCTGAAGCACCGGGATATTCACCTGCCGCCGTGAGTGGAAGGACATCGTGGAAGGACATCTATGATTGGAATCGTGGTGGTGACACACAGCCGGCTGGGGGAAGCCCTGATCGAGGCGACGGAATTCATCGTGGGCAGCCGCCCGGAGGGAGTTGTGGCCGTCTCCATCGACATCAACCAGAACGTCGACAAGCTGCGGGAGCGCGTCGCCGCCGGCATCAAGAAAGCGGGACGCGACGACGGGGTGCTCATCCTGACCGACATGTTCGGGGGCACGCCCTCCAACATCAGTTTCTCGTTTCTCGAGACCGGTCGCACCGAGGTGCTCTCGGGCGTCAATCTGCCGATCCTGGTTCAGGCCGTGACCTCCCGGGGCAAAATGGGGCTGAGCGAGCTGGCCGCAAGCCTCGAAACCTTCGGCCGCAAGAGCATTACCCTTGCCAGCGGGATCCTAAAAGGCAACAAACGGGACGCACCATGACGGCGTGGCGCGTGAGCGCGCTCACCCCCTCCGACCTGGAGGAGGTGCTCGCGATCGAAGCGCAGTCCTTTGCCAGTCCGTGGGGACGTATCTCCTTCGAGGGCGAGCTGAGCGCCGCCGGCGCGGACAGCTTTGTCATCCGGGAGCCGGGGTGCGGGAGGATCGCCGCCTATGTCTTCTTTCGGCGGATCGTGGACGAGGTCCACATTTTCCGCATCGCCGTCGCCCCCGCCTGGCGCCGCCGGGGCATGGGGCGGCGGCTGGTGGACGAATGCCTGAAAACAGCCCTGCGGGGCGGCGCGCGGGCGGCCCTGCTCGAGGTGAGGCCGTCCAACACCGAGGCCGTGCAACTTTACCGTAACGTCGGTTTCCGGGTGGTTGCCACCCGGCCGGTTTATTATCCGGACAGTCGTGAAGATGCGCTCATACTGCATAAGGAACTCAAAGAAGAGGAGGAGCTATGACAGTTAAGATCGGGATCAACGGGTTCGGCCGGATCGGCCGCGTCTTCTACCGCGCGGCGCTGAAAAACCCCAACATCCGGGTGGTGGCCATCAACGACCTGATGAACGCGGACACCATGGCCCATCTGCTGAAATACGACACCGTCCACGGCACCCTGGCGGCCGAGGTCGTGGGCCACGGCGACTCGATCCACGTCGCCGGCAATCCCGTCGTAATTCGTTCCGTCAAGGAGCCGGACAAGATCGACTGGAAGGGCCTCGGGATAGACCTCGTCGCCGAGTGCACCGGCCTGTTCACCAAGCGCGACGATGCCGCGCGGCACCTCGCCGCCGGGGCGCGCAAGGTGATCATCTCCGCGCCGGCCACCAACCCGGACGTCACGGTCGTCATGGGGGTCAACTCGGACCGCTACGATCCGAAGCAGCACCACATCGTCTCCAACGCCTCCTGCACCACGAACTGCCTTGCCCCGGTCGCGAAGGTGCTCCACGAGAGTTTCAAGATCCGGCGCGGACTGATGACCACGGTGCATTCCTACACCGGCGACCAGCGGCTGCTCGATTTCCCCCATAAGGACCTTCGCCGGGCGCGCGCGGCGGCGGTGAACATGGTCCCGACCACCACCGGCGCCGCCAAGGCCGTGGGACTGGTTCTGCCTGAGCTGGCGGGAAAACTGAACGGACTCGCCGTGCGCGTGCCGACCCCCAACGTCTCCCTGATCGACCTGGTGGTCGACATTGAAAAACCGGGCGTCACCGTCGCGGACGTGAACGCCGCCCTGAAGTCGGCCTCGGAGCAGACGCTTGCGGGCATCCTGGGGTACAGCGAGGCGCCGTTGGTTTCCTCGGATTTCAACGGGTGCCCCCTCTCCTCGATCGTCGATGCCCCCAATACCTATGTCATCGACAACCTGGTCAAGGTGATCTCCTGGTACGACAACGAAACCGGGTACTCCACCCGTATGGCGGACCTGGCGGTGATGATGGGATCAACCCTCTAACATCCATGACCGAAATGCGTTGCAGTCGTCTCCATCGGCGCGCGGCACCGACCGAACGCGCCTGCAGGTGAGGAAGCCATGCCACTGCGAAGAGCCCTGATCGCCGGCAACTGGAAGATGTTCAAGACCGGCCCCGAAGCCGTCGAATTCGCCCGCGCCTTCATCCCGCGGGTCTGCCACGCCACCGACCGGGACATCATGATCGCCCCGGCCTTCACCGCGCTGGAGACGGTGGCCGCCGTCCTCAAGGGAAGCTGCGTCGCCCTGGGGGCCCAGACCATTTTCTGGGAGATCGAGGGTGCCTACACCGGTGAGATCTCGCCCCGGATGCTCGCGGCCGCCGGCTGCCGCTATGTCATCATCGGCCACTCCGAACGCCGCCAGTACTTCGGTGAGACCAACGAGAGCGTCAACCGCCGTATCCGTGCCGCCCTCCAGGCCGGTCTGATACCGATCCTGTGTGTCGGCGAGACCGAAAAAGAGCGCAGCGCGGGCGAAACCTTTTCGGTTCTTGACAAACATGTACGAAAAGGGTTAGAAAATTTTGTTGCGAGCGAGCTGGGCGCACTGGTGATCGCCTATGAGCCCGTCTGGGCCATCGGCACCGGCAAGACCGCCACGCGCGAGCAGGCCCAGGAGGTTCACGCCTTTATCCGGACCCTGGTCTCGAACCTGTTCACCGCCGAGCTGGCCGGCGCCATGCGCATTCTCTATGGCGGCAGCGTCAAGCCTGAGAATATCGCCGAGATCATGGCCATGCCCGACATCGACGGGGCTCTCGTGGGCGGTGCCAGCTTGAACCCGGAAACGTTCGCCAAGATCGTGCTGTATCAATAGGAAAGGCATCTGACGTGACGATTCTACTCATCATCATTCACGTGATTGTTTGCATCGCCCTGATCATGATCGTGCTGCTCCAGACGGGCAAAGGGGCGGACATCGGGGCGGTGTTCGGGGGCGGCTCCAGCAGCACGTTGTTCGGCAGCACCGGGGCCTCCACGTTTTTGAGCAAGGCGACGACCGTTGCCGCCGTAGTGTTCATGCTCACCTCACTCAGCCTGGCCTATATCGCCGGCCAACGGCCCACCGCCTCGGTCGTCACGGACACGGTGCCGGCGGTCGAGTCCAAGGCCCCGGAGCCAGCCTCCGCCCCGGCACCGGTTGCACCTGAAACCAAGCCCGAGGCACCGGCGGCACCCAAATGACGTCGACGGTGTTCGATTTTTTTTGCC
>JBFYWT010000123.1:0-12421 GCA_041310895.1 Desulfobacteraceae bacterium
AGGACGGCGGCGGCCTGCAAACACTTCAAAGTCATGTGCGAGTAGGTGATGAGGGTCGCATCCCGCCCCGGCCGCTTGATGTCGGCCTTGCCCAGGGGGATGAGGAACTCCTCCTCCGGCACCGGCCCGCGGGTCATATAGAGCAGCTTGTGCTCGATGAATACGACCGGGTCGTCGTCGCGGATGGCGGACTTGAGCAGGCCGCAGGCGTCGGCCGGCGTCGAGGGCATGACCAGCTTGAGGCCGGGGATATGGTAAAAGAGCGCCTCCAGGCTTTGGGAGTGCTGGGCGGCGAGCCCGTTGCCCGCGCCCCCTTGCGTGCGCAGCACCATGGGCACCTTGCCCTGGCCGCCGGAGATGAATTCGTACTTGGCCGCCTGGTTGACGATCTGGTCCATGACCAGCATGGCAAAGTCGACGAAGAGGATCTCGACCACGGGCCGGCAGCCCACCAGGGCGGCGCCCACCGCCATGCCGGTGAACGAGGCCTCGGCGATGGGGGTGTCGATCACGCGCCGCGCCCCGTATTTCTGCCACAGACCCTCGGTGACCTTGTAGGAGCCCCCGCGCTCGGCGATGGTCTCCCCCATCAGGAAAACCAGCGGGTCCCGCTGCATCTCTTCGTCCAGGGCCCGGCGCAGGGCCTCGCGGTACATCATTTCCAGCATGGTGTCGGTATCCTTCTATGATTGCCGTCGCGCGCCCGCTCCTTCGCCGGAAAGAGGGAGAGGATTGTGGTGAGGGGGGCGCCGGCGTTTCACCGAATATTTAAAAAATCCCCGGCCCCGCTCAGTGCTCCGGGATGCCGGCGATGAACTCCGCCAGATCCGGCTCGGGGCTGCGGAGGGCGAAGGCGACCGCCGCCTCCAGCCCGGCTTCGACGTCGGTCTCGATGATCCGGGTTTTCGAGGGGTCGGCGATGACCTGTTGCATGAGCGTCAGCGGGTCGCGCGCCTTCCACTCGGCGAGGGCCTGCGGGTCCATGTAAAGGCCCGGATCGTTCACGTGGTGGCCGCCGTGACGAAAGGTGTTGGCTTCGATCAGGGTCGGGCCCTCGCCGCGGCGGGCGCGCCCGACCGCCCGCAGGGTTTCGCGATAGACGGCCGCAGCGTCGTTGCCGTCGACGCAGATGCCGGGCACCCCGTAGGCCGGGCCCCGGCCGGCGAGATCGCAGCAGCCGGTGGCGCACTCGATCGGGGTCGATACCGCGTAGTGGTTGTTCTCCAGCATGAAGATCACCGGCAGCCGGTAGATCCCGGCCATGTTGAGCGACTCGGCGAAAACCCCGTTGTTCGAGGCGCCGTCGCTGAAGAAGGCGATGACCACCTGGTCGGTCTGCCGGACCGTGATGCCCATCGCGGCCCCCGCGGCGATCGGGATCCCGCCGCCCACGATCCCGTTGGCGCCGAGGTTGTTCACCTGCTTGCTGGAGATGTGCATCGATCCGCCGCGGCCCTTGCAGTAGCCGGTGGCTTTGCCGGTGATCTCGGCCATCATCAGGCTCAGGTCGGCGCCTTTGCTGATGCAGTGCCCGTGGCCGCGGTGGGTGCTGACGATGTAGTCATCCGGCCGCAGGGCGGCGCAGGCGCCGGCGGCGACGGCCTCCTCGCCTATGTACGGGTGGAGGTAGCCGCGGATGTGACCCTGGCGGTAGAGCTCGATGCACGTGAGCTCGAAGCGGCGGGTGGCATAGATGTTGCGGTACATCCCGAGCAGGATCGGCTCGGGGATCGGTGCGGAATTCCCCGCAGGAGGGGTTTGGGTCATTTCACTTCTCCTAATGTCGGCGCTGCGACCAAATTCAGGATCTTCTCCAAATAGCAGATTATGGCACGCGGCGCCATCCTGTCGACAGCGGCCTGCCCAGCACCTCTTCGTCTGACAAAGCCCCCGGACGCTTTGATGAAAATCCGCATTCACCCCCCTTTGAAAAAGGGGGGGCAAGGGGGGGATTTACGAAAATGCCCCAGGGGGCGGTATGAAATCGATGCATCCGCACGGCAAGCGATGATCCGTGGAAGGACCGCCTCTACGCAGCGGCGGCGACGCGGGCGGCGACGAACTCAACCATTCCCTGGGTGGCGACGCAGAAGTCCCGGGCGGTGGAGAGCAGCGCCGGGTGGGTGTTGAACTCGGCGGGTGAGTAGCCGTCCTCGCGCAGGCCCCGTTCGAAGTAGGGGATCTTGAGGAGCTTTTCCAGGACGCGGGCCGGCACCGGCTCCTCGAACTGGCGCGTGAATTCGAGATTCGGGGTCTTGAGGAGCAACGCTTCGAGAAACGCGGGCGGGAGCGTGAAGACGAGGTCGGCCCCGGCCAGTTTCTCCAGGTGCCAGACGTGGGCCTCGCCCCCGACGATGGGGCTCACCCGCATGGAGCTCACGAGCATTTTGCCCCGGTACGCCGGGTGGCTCCGGACCAACGTGCAGGCCTTCTTGATCAGAGCGATTTCCGCCCAGCGCACGTCCGTTTCACTGAGCGCGATCCCGCGTTCCGCGGCTTGGAGGTGCAGGTCGCCGAGCGTCCCGAAGCGCGAGCTCATGGCGGTGATGACCGAGCGCCAGCCCGAGAGATCGACCCCGGCGGCCCGCGCCTCCCTGAGACCGTCGACCACGGCGGACATGCAGGCCAGAAACTGGGGAATCACAAGCGAGATCGTGTTGTTCGTCGGGATCCCCAGCGCGGTCAGCCGCCGGATGGCCTCGTAGCCTTCCTGGGTCCCGGGGATCTTGATCATGATGTTGGGCGAAAGCCGGTGCAGCTCCACCCCCTGGGTCACCATCTTCTCGGGGTCCAGCCGGCAGCGGGGGTCGGCCTGGGCCGAGTGGAACCCATGTTTGCGGCCGCTGGCCAGAAACTGCGGCATCAGGGCGAGAGCGCCCCGCCGGATGACCTCTTTGTAGGTCTCCCAGAAGACGGTTTCGGGGTCTTTGCAGCCTTCGCGCCTGATCCAGGTGTCGATCCAGGCTGTCCATGGTTCGGGGTTTTCCTTGACGGCGTTGAAGCTGAGGCGCGGGTTGGTGGTCACCCCGCGCAGGAGATTCTCTTCGGGGCGGTTGTTCGGGCTGTAGAGGCGGTCGAGCCAGGCGGTCATCAGCGGCTTGTCGGGCGCCCGGTCGAGCAGCCGGCGGCGGAAGCTTCCGAACACGAGGGGGGAGGAGTCCCACCAGAGCTCCGCCTCGGGCTCCACCTCCCACAGTTTCTCCAGAACGCTCTTGATCGGCATTGCCATCATTGTCTCCCGCCCCCCCCTTTGCAAAGGGGGGCAGGGGGGATTCTCAAAAATGCGCCGAAACCTTACACCGGCTTGGCGGGCTACGGGTGCGGTGACCGCGCTCACGCTCATTACCACACCCGTTCAGCCCCGGCAACATCAGGCGGCCGGGGCTGCCGTTTCATGGAGAAAACCCGACACCGTGCGGATGAAGCCGGCCGGGTCGTCGGCATGGACCCAGTGGCCGGCGCCGGCGATGGTGGCGAGCCGGGCCCGCGGGAAAACGGAGCGGATCGAAGCCCAATCCCCGTCGGCGATGTATTCCGAAGCGCCTCCGCGGACGAAGAGGCAGGGGCCGGGCCAGGGGCTGAGCGGCAGAGGGGCGCACAGGGAGGGGTAGGCCCTCCGGATGGCCGCGAGGTTCACTTTCCAGCGGAAGGCGCCGTCTGCCGTGTGCTCGATGCTTTTCAGCAGAAACCGCCTGAGGGTCGGGTCGGGTATCCCGGAGGAAAGCGCCGCGTCCGCCTCCCGCAGCGCGGCGATCCTGCTCAGGTCAAGCCGGGCGAGGGCCTCGATGGCGTCGGCATGGATCGGGGGGTAGCCGCGGGGGGCGATGTCCACGACAATGAGCGTTGCCACTATCTCCGGGAACCGGAAGGCCACCCGCATGGCGGTTTTGCCGCCCATCGAGTGGCCGATCAGGCCGGCGCGGCCGATGCCCATGCGCGTCATGAAATCCCGGGTATCCTCCGCCATAATCTCGTAGTCCATGTGGGCGCTGTGCACGGAGCCGCCGTGGTTGCGTTGATCGATGACATGGACGGCGAAATGCTCCCCGAGCGCCCTCGCGACCGGGTGCCACCCGTCGGCGGAACCGAAAAGCCCGTGCAGGATGACGACCGGCGGGCCCTTGCCGTAGCGTTTGAAACGGAGCATTGCCTCACCCCTGTTCGAAATCCGACACCGGCGCTCCGCCGAGCAGCCGGTGGTTGAGGTGCACCTCTTGCCGAAAGTGCGCGATGCGCTCCGC
The DNA here is from genome assembly GCA_041310895.1 of Desulfobacteraceae bacterium. Lineage (GTDB taxonomy): Bacteria > Desulfobacterota > Desulfobacteria > Desulfobacterales > SpSt-501 > SpSt-501. The sequence goes on from JBFYWT010000123.1 coordinate 4,242, forward strand.
CAGGGAGAGCCGGTAGACCGCCTGTGCGAGACTCTCGCCGGCGGCGATGACGCCGACGCCGGCGATGACGGCGCAGCCGTTTCCCCGGGTGAGCATGTCGGGGATGAGACCCTCCGGCGCTCCCGCCCCGAGGGCGGCCGGGGGGGCCACCGGAACCCTTACATCATAGAATGACGCCTCCGCATCGATGGGCATGATCACGGGAAGTTCTGAAACGGGGCCGAGCCCGTCGGCCTTCATGGCCGCCGGCAACCCGCCGCCGCAGGACGCGGACAACACGGCCATGGCCTCGGCGGTGGCAAGTGGGCTGGGTGCCACCACGCAGGCCGTGTACGGTGTGCGGGCGTAAATGAGGCGGTGCAAGCGGATATCGGCGCCCTGGCGCTTGGTTTCGCCGAGCGGCAGCCGGTAAAGGGGGGCATCGATCCCGCCGGGCGCGGCCGCCATTGGAGAGAACATCATTATATCCGGCGCGGTCCGGCAGCTCAGCGAGCCCACCGCGAAGGCCGACAGGCCCTGCTCGAAGTTATAGGCCCGCCAGCAGGCGAACGACCTCGCCCCGGGCGGTTTTCCGGCGTTGGTGGAACCCTGCCCCTCAGTTTCCGGTAATCGCGGCCATTCCGGGAAGAGCGATCCGAATCCCTCTTCCAGAAAAAGGCGCTGGAGCCCGGAGAGGTCGAGCCCCCTTCGCCGGACGGCAATGGCCAGGCGTGCGCTGTTTTCGAGAACACTCAGGCCGCACAGGCACTCCGTCAGGCTTTGGCCCCTGGCAAACGGACCGTGTCCCTTCACCACGGTCAAGGGGCTGTCGCGAAGATAGCGGGGGATGCGGTCCTCCATTTCGCCCGACCCCACTGTTTGCGTGTAGGTCCCCACGCGCACCCCCCCGAGAAGGCCTGCCCCGAAAAAATCCACCGGTTGGAAGAGCTGTGTGTCGTCGCCGCCGGGGCGGCCTTCGAATTTTTCCAGGAACACCGGCCTGTCCGGCGACTCCAGGCTGATGGTCGTCACGGCGGGCGCATGGCAATGGACGCAGGCGTTCACGCCGGGCAGCTCCAGGACCCGGCGGTGGGTGTTCGTTTCGGAAGAGGGTTTCCGGGCTCCCCTCCAGCTCATGTCGCTGAAGCTGACCGGCACAATGTCCTGCGGTTCGAGCGCCCCGCACATGGATCCGGAGGCGGTGATGAGAAAGCGCTCCGGGCGGCCGGGGTCGCGCAGCGACATGTTCCCGCTGTGGGTGTTGTTGAGACCGGCCCGCATGAGTGCGGCCCCGGCGGCGTTGAATCGGCGCAGGAGGTCGGCGAAGTGAGGAGGCGGTTGCATGGCATCTTTTCTCGTGGATCACCCATCGAAAGTCAAGCCTGACAGGATGTTGAAAAACGGCCCCTCAGGATCCGATCCCTTGCTGTGCGGGTTTTGTAGTTGGTCCCATATGGTTGAATATGCCACACTTTCCAGGTCGCCGCCCGCACTGTTCTTGTTTTTCAACATTTTGCTGATATGCGGAAGCGGCTTGACTTTTTTACCACTCGAAATAATTATCTCCCCCATGACTCAATTTTAACCCATTCAAAAAAGGAGGTTCGGGATGAAACGTTCGTTCATGAACAGCAAGCGGTTTGCGGTGGTTGCGGTTGTCTTGTGTGCGCTGCTTCTAATCGGATGCGGCGGATCATACTACAAGGTGCGGGATACTGCTTCAGGTAAGGTCTATTACACGACCCAGATCGATCGGAGTTCGAGCGGCAGCGTTCGTTTCATGGATGAGGCCGGCGGCGGCAAAGTCACGCTTCAGAATTCGGAAATAACCGAAATCAACAAGGAGGAATTCAGGTCCAATACGCCCAAGAAGTAAGGTTCCATGCCGGACACCTCTGGTGCTCCGACTGAAGGGGATGGAGAAATTTCATGGGTAGATTTTTTGCCCCCATTTTATCCGCTTGTATTCTGATCGGATGGCTGAGCTTTCCTCCCCCCGTCAGCGCGGCGGGCGCCGCCAGCCCCGGCCAACACCGCCTGGAGCTGCCGCTGCCGAGCGAGCCTTGGACGGGCGACCTGGACGGGATGATCGAGCGGCGTCTCATCCGGGTCCTAGTCGTCTACAGCAAGACCTTCTTCTTCGTCGACAAGGGCACCCAGCGCGGGACGACCTATGAGCTTTTCCGGAAATTCGAGGAAGACCTCAACCGGCAGCTCAAGACCCGCCATCTCCGGGTCCATGTCGTCTTTGTTCCGGTGTCCCGCGACCAGCTGCTTCCGGCCCTGCGGGAGGGGCTCGGGGACATCGCCGCCGCCAACCTCACCGTCACCGCGGCGCGCGATAAACTGTTGGATTTCACCGACCCCTGGCTTTCGGATGTGGCCGAGATCCTTGTGACCGGCCCGGGCTCCCCGCCGGTCGCAGGCCTTGACGACCTCGCCGGCAAGGATATTTTCGTGCGCGCCGCCTCCAGCTACCACGAGAGCCTGGTGAAACTGAACGCGCACTTCAAAAAAGAGGGCAAACCCCAAATCAAGCTGATTCCGGCCCCGGAGAACCTGGAGGACGAGGATCTGATCGAGATGCTGAATGCCGGCCTGATTCCCATGCTGGTGGTGGACAGTCACAAGGCCCAGTTCTGGAAACAGGTGTTTCCCAGGATCGTTCTGAACGAATCGGTCGCCCTGCGGACCGGCGGCCGCATCGCCTGGGCGATCCGCGAAGACAGCCCCCGGCTCATGGCGGAGCTGAACGCGTTTGTCGCCAAACACGGCCGCGACAGCGCCTTCGGCAGCGAGCTCTTCCGCCGCTATCTGAAGAGCACCCGCTATGTGAAGGGCTCCACCAGCGAAGCGGAGATGAAGAAGTTCCGCGAGGTCGTGCAGTTTTTCCGTAAGTACGGCGATCAATACGGCCTGGACTGGATGCTGATGGCCGCCCAGGGCTACCAGGAGTCCCGCCTGGACCAGGGGGCCAGGAGCCCGGTCGGGGCCATCGGGGTGATGCAGGTGATGCCGGCGACCGGCAGGGAGCTTAAAGTCGGCGACATAACGCTCACCGAGCCCAACATCCATGCGGGGGTGAAATACATCCGTTTCATGGTCGACCAATATTTCAAGGATGAGCCGATGGACGACCTGAACAAGGGGCTTTTCGCCTTTGCCGCCTACAATGCCGGTCCCGGCCGGGTGCGCCAGCTCCGGCGCGAAGCGCAGAAGCGCGGTTTGAATCCCAATGAATGGTTCAACCAGGTGGAGGTCATCGCGGCGGAGAAAATCGGCCGCGAAACGGTTACGTATGTCAGCAATATCTACAAATACTACATCGCCTACAAGCTGATCCAGCAGGAGTACATCGAGCGGCGCGAGACCAAGGAAAAAATGCGGGAGGGACAGCAACCAAATTAGGGCTTGACACCCGCCAACTGGTTGCTGGAGATGGTCGGGGCGGTCAGATTTGAACTGACGGCCCCCTGCTCCCAAAGCAGGTGCGCTACCAGGCTGCGCCACGCCCCGACTGATAATTCTAAATAGGGTTCATCCAGAAATGGTGGATTACGGCCCAGACCAAGGCCGCAGCGATTTCGCAACCGCAGGCGCAGAGCGTCTACGTCGAGGATTGCGAAGAGCGAGAACGCCGGCTTGGGCTGTAAGACGCCGTTTGTGGATGGGCACTAAATAGCATGCACCCCCCGCCAAAGCAATACATGCCGAGGGCTTCCACGCGGCCATTTGCGCGCCGCGAGCCGGTTCAGTTGACATAGGCGGCTTTTATCTCTATACTGTCCTCATTAGCGCCAAACGAATTTTTCTGGAATCTTATCCTGCGGTTAGGGTCGATTCGGCCGCCTGCAGGGTTTTCTTTGTTTTTGAGGCGTTAGCGTTCCGTGCGCCTGCGAGAGTGGCGGAACTGGTAGACGCACTGGATTTAGGATCCAGCTCTGGCGACAGAATGGGAGTTCAAGTCTCCCCTCTCGCACCATATCCGAATACGCAGCGCGGCACGGTTCGCTTCCCGCGCGACAGAAAGGGTCAATAACTTATCATGCAGGTTACGGTCGAAGACATCAGCAGCGTCAAGAAAACCCTGCGGATCGAACTTCCGCAAGAGGAGGTTGCCCGGGAGATCGAGAAGGCCTACGATCATCTCAAGAAAACGGCCCGGATCAAAGGGTTCCGGCCGGGGAAAACCCCCCGCAGCGTCCTCGAAAAGATGTTCAAGAAGGACGTGATGGCGGAGGTGTCATCCCAGCTGATCCAAACCTCCCTTATCGACGCCATCCGGGAAAAGAATCTGCGGGTGGTGGGCAAACCCAAACTCGACCCCCCGGAGCTGAGCGGACCCGCTGCCTACTCCTACGCCGCCACGGTGGAGGTCAGCCCGCACATCGCCGACATCGATTGCAAAGGGTTGCGGCTCAAGCGCACCCGCTACCAGGTGAGCGAGGAGGAGGTCGGGCTGCAGCTGCGGCAGCTCCAGAAACGGCTGGCCACGCTCAAGCCGATCGCCGAAGCCCGCCCCGCCCGTGACGGGGATCACATCCTGATCGACTTCGAAGGGTTCAAGAACGGCAAGGCCTACGCCGAAACCCCGAAAACCGAGAACTTCACGCTTCAGATCGGGGCGGGGGCCGTGCTCCCGGAATTCGGCGGACAGTTTGCCGGCCTGAGCGCCGGGGGGACCAAGGAGTTCCCGCTGAGCTTCCCGGCGGACTATGCCAACAAGAATCTGGCGGGTCAGACCGTCGAGTTCCGGGCGGTCCTGAAGGAGATCCGCGAGGAGATCCTGCCCGCGATCGACGATGCGCTCGCCAAGCGCGCCGGCCGCTACGAGACGCTCGAAGAGCTCACGCGTGAGATCCGCGCCAACCTTGCCCAGGGTTACGAGAAGCGCACGGAGCAGGAGCTGAACGAGCAGGTCTTCAAGGCTCTCTTGGGGCGCACCGCCTTCGAGGTGCCTGAATCCCTGGTGGAGATGGAGCTCGAGAGCACCGTGGAGGAGGCCGAGCGCTCCTTTTCCTACCGCAACACGACCCTTGCGGATGCCGGGTTGAGCCGTGAGATCATATTTGAAAAATACCGCGAGACGGCCGTCAATCAGGTCAAGCGCCACCTGATCCTGGGGCATCTGATCACCCAGGAGAAGCTCACCTTGAGCGATGACGAGCTGGAGGAGGCCTTCAAGGCCATGGCGGCGAACTTCCAGCAGCCCGTCGAGGAGATTCGGCGCTACTATCAGGAAAACACCGACAAACTGGACTACTACAAACACGCGCTGCTCGAAAAGAAAGTCCTGAAGCAGGTGCTGGAAGCCAGCACGATCGAGGACGTCGAACCGGCGGCCGCCTAGCCGCCGTCAGCACGCATTCAATCAAAAGGAGAACCATAGTGCCACTGATTCCCATGGTCATCGAACAAAGCAGCCGCGGCGAGCGGGCCTACGACATCTACTCGCGGCTGCTCAAAGACCGGATCATCTTCCTTGGCTCCGCCATGAACGACGAGGTCGCCAACCTTCTGATCGCCCAGCTCCTCTTCCTGGAGTCGGAGGATCCGGACAAGGACATCAATTTTTACATCAACTCCCCGGGCGGAATGGTGACGGCGGGGCTCGCCGTTTACGACACCATGCAGTACATCAAGCCCGCCATCGCCACGGTGTGCATCGGCCAGGCCGCCAGCATGGGGGCGCTGCTCCTGACGGCCGGGGCACCGGGCAAGCGCTATTCGCTGCCGAACGCCCGGATCCTGATCCACCAGCCCATGGGAGGGTTCCAGGGCCAGGCCTCGGATGTCGAGATCCAGGCCAAGGAGATGCTGCGGATGAAGGCCTCCTTGAACCAGATCCTGGTGACGCACACCGGCAAATCCATGGATCAGATCCAGCGGGACACGGACCGGGACTATTTCATGAGTGCCAGCGAGGCCAAGACCTACGGCATCATCGACCACGTCATCGCCAACCGGGACGACCTGGATCGCATGGAAAAATCGGAGAACTAGCCATGGCCAAGAAAAAGGACGAAAACGACAACCTGTTCTGCTCCTTCTGCGGGACGAACCAGTCCGAAGTCCGCAAGCTGATCGCCGGGCCGGCCGTGTACATCTGCGACGAGTGCATCCAGCTCTGCAGCGAGATCATCGAGGAGGAGACCGAAAAGGACGCCAAGGACTCCGCCCACATCCTCACCCCCAAGGAGATCAAGGAGCGCCTGGACGGCTACGTCATCGAGCAGGAGCCGGCCAAGAAGATCCTCTCGGTGGCGGTCTACAACCACTACAAGCGGCTGGAATCCGCCTTCAACGCCGGGGATGTCGAGATCCAGAAGAGCAACATCCTCTTGATCGGCCCCACCGGCTGCGGCAAAACCCTTCTGGCCCAGACCCTGGCACGCTTCCTGAACGTGCCCTTCACGATCGCCGATGCCACCAGCCTGACCGAGGCCGGGTATGTCGGCGAGGATGTGGAGAACATCATCCTCTCGCTATTGCAGAACGCCGACTACGATGTCGAAAAGGCCAAGCGCGGCATTGTCTACATCGACGAGATCGACAAGATCGCGAGCAAGGCCGACAACCCCTCCATCACCCGGGACGTCTCGGGCGAGGGGGTCCAGCAGGCCCTGCTCAAGATCCTGGAGGGTACGCTCGCGAGCGTACCGCCCAAAGGGGGCCGCAAGCACCCGCAGCAGGACTTCATCAAGGTGGACACCACCAACATCCTTTTTGTCTGCGGCGGCACCTTCACGGGCCTGGAGAAGATCATCCAGCGTCGCCTGGGGCCCAAGATCATGGGGTTCGGGGCCAAGATCGTCGGTGAGAGCGAGCGCTCCATCAGCGAGACGCTCAAGAAGGTCCAGCCCGAGGATCTGATCAAGTACGGGTTGATCCCCGAGTTCCTGGGGCGACTGCCGGTGGTTGCGACCCTGCACGAGCTGAACGAGGAGAGCTTGATCCGCATTCTCAAGGAGCCGAAGAACGCCCTGATCAAGCAGTACCAGAAGCTCTTCGAGCTGGAAGGGGTGAACCTGCGCTTCACGGACAGTGCGCTCTCGGCCGTGGCGCAAGAGGCAGTCAAGCGCCGGTCCGGAGCCCGCGGGCTGCGTGCCATCATGGAAGCCTGCATGCTGGACATCATGTACGACCTGCCCTCGCTCGAGAACGTGAAGGAGTGTGTCATCAGCGACGATGTCGTGCTGAACAAGGAAGATCCGATCCTGCTGTTCGAACAGGCCAAAAAGCAGGCCTAACGGCTTCGAGCGGGGCCCGGCCTGCGCGTGGGGCGTCGCTCGGCGGTTGCCGCGCTGCAGGGGCATGCGCTTCGCCGCGTCACGCCTCGCCCGCCTCGATTCCGGGTTTTTCTGCAAAGCCGCCGCGACACCATGTGTCGTATTGAACCATTAACCGATCAGCCTCGGGGATTGCGCTCGAGACTGTAACCCAACTACAGAGTGAACCATGGTCAATATCCCGAAGTTCTTCAAAGAGGGTGAGTCCCACCCGAACCGTCTGGTGCTGCCGCTCCTGCCTCTGCGGGACATTGTTGTCTTCCCCCACATGGTCGCCCCGCTCTTCGTCGGGCGGACCCGCTCGGTCAACGCCTTGACCGAGGCGATGAACGGGGACAAGACCGTCTTTCTCGCCACCCAGAAAAAGGCCGGGATCGACAACCCCGGCGCGGAGGACATCAGCGAGATGGGCACCATCGGCAAGGTGCTCCAACTCCTGCGCCTGCCGGACGGGACCGTCAAGGCCCTGGTGGAGGGCCGCAGCCGGGCGCAGGTCGTGCGCTTCATCACCGAGAAGGAGTTCTTCCGGGTCGAGCTGGAGCGGGTGGTGGAGAACGAGCTCTCCCCCGCAGAGGCGACGGCCCTCATGCGTTCGGTCGTGGAGTCCTTCGAGGAGTATGCCGGCTTGAACCGCAGCATCTCGAAGGAGCTCATCTCCAGCATCACCGGCATCACCGACGCCTCGCAGCTGGCCGACACGGTGGCCTCGCACTTTTCCTTCAAGCTCGACGACAAGCAGCGGCTGCTCGACGCGCTGGACCTGGCCGAGCGGCTCTCGCTGCTGCTCAGCCTGATCAAGATGGAGGTCGAAGTCTTCCGGATGGATCAGCGCATCAAGACCCGCATCAAGGAGCAGATGGAGAAGACCCAGAAGCAGTACTATCTCAACGAGCAGATGCGCGCGATCAAGAA
>JBFYWT010000150.1:0-19212 GCA_041310895.1 Desulfobacteraceae bacterium
CTTTCAAGTAAGTTGGGTCTTCTTCTTGTGGGAGTGGCTTCCAGCCACGATGACATCGCGGCAAGATGCCGCTCCCACAAGAACAGAACTTGCTTGCGGATGAAGTGGCGCACCCCGCGCCATGAGCCGCTTCCAAGAAGGAGGGTCTGCCATGAGCCGGCCGATTTATCTAGACTACAACGGCACCACTCCCCACGCGCCCGAGGTCATCGCCGCGATGCGCCCCTTCCTCGAGGAGGAGTTCGGCAACCCCTCGAGCGGCCACCTCTACGCGGTTGCCCCCCGGCAGGCGCTGAACGCGGCCCGCCGCCAGGTGGCCGGCCTCTTGAACTGCACGCCGGCGGAGGTGGTCCTCACGAGCGGCGGCACCGAGGCCAACAACTGGGCCATCATCGGCTCCGCCCGGGCCCTGCGCGCACGCGGCCGGCACATCGTGACCACCGCCTTCGAGCACCCGGCCGTGCTGAATGTCTGCCGTTTTCTGGAAAAAGAGGGGTTCGCGGTGAGCCGGCTGCCGGTCGGCGCCGAGGGGGTTGTGTCCCTCGCGGACGTCGAGGCCGCGCTGCGCCCGGACACCATTCTCGTCACCATCATGCACGCCAACAACGAGGTAGGCACAATCCAGCCCGTGCCCGCGATCGCGGCCCTCGTTCGCGCCCGCGGGATCCGCGTCCACACCGACGCGGCCCAGTCCGCCGGCAAGATCCCGGTCTACGTGCAGGCGTTGGGGGTGGATCTGCTCTCGCTCGCCGGGCACAAGCTCTATGCACCCAAGGGGGTGGGCGCACTCTACATTCGCCACGGAGTGGCACTCGATCCCTTCATGCACGGGGCCGGGCAAGAGGGAGGCCGCCGCGCCGGGACCGAGAATATCCTCGAGATCGTGGGGCTGGGCAAGGCCTGTGAGATCGCGGCCCGGGACCTCGCGCTCAACCGCCGGCACCTGCAGGCGATGCGCGACCGGCTGCACGCGGCCCTTGCCGCCGGCATCCCGGAAATGCGCCTGAACGGCCACCCCGCGGAGCGGCTGCCCAACACGCTGAGCCTCTCCTTCCGCGGCCTGGAGGCCAACCGCATCCTCGAGGCCATTGGTCTGGAGGTGGCCGCCTCGGCCGGCGCCGCCTGCCATGCGGATAGCGTGGAGATCTCCCATGTGCTGCAGGCCATGGCGGTGCCCGTGGAGTGGGCCAAGGGGACGCTGCGCCTGACCACCGGGCGCATGACCACCCCCGCGGAGATCGACCGCGCGGCCGCCGTCATCATTTCCGCCGTGAGAGAGCTCCGGGAAAACCGCCCTCGCGACCCGTGACAGGAAGCTCCGGTTTCTGTAAGGACGTTCAGCTCAGGCCGAGAAAATGCTTTGCCATGTAGATGACGAGCGGAATGAAGATGGCGGGGAGCATGTTGCCGATTTTTATTTTCGTGATTTCGAGAAGGCCGAGCCCGATCGCCAGGATGAGCAGCCCACCGACCGCGGACATCTGCGACACCACCTCGGGCACCAGGAACTCCTTGATCGCGGACGCACTCACGGTGATGAGCCCCTGATAGATGAAAACCGAAGCCGCGGAAAAGAGGACCCCGACCCCCAGAGTCGATGCGAAAATGACCGAGCCGATCCCGTCGAGAATGGATTTCGCGTAGAGGGTCTGGTGGTTCCCGGACAGCCCGCTCTCCAGCGACCCCACGATGGCCATCGCCCCGACGCAGTAGATGAGGCTTGCGGTCACAAACCCCTTGGAAACCGCTTCGCCGTCCTTCGAGAGCCGCCGCCCGAGCCACCGGCCCAGCTGATCCAGCCGCTCCTCGATCCGGAGCAGCTCCCCGAGGAGGCTTCCAGCCGCAAGGCTTACGATCACCATCAGGATGGCGTCGGTCTTCAGAGCCGTGGAGAGCCCGATGAGGGCGACCGCGAGCCCGATGGCATGCATGATGGTCTTGACGGTGGTCTCGGGGATCCCGCCCCTGAAGAGCAGACCGATCAGGCTGCCCGCAATGATGCTGACCGTGTTCACGATGGTACCGAGCACGTTCCCTCCCCCTTGAGACGACACAGCAGATGGCCGAAGCGGCTTCTATAGAGGAAAAACCGCAGGGAGACAAGGTGAATCGTTCGGCCGGATCAGGATGTCCGGCAGATGGCGGCGGCCCGGTGACTTACCGGCGCCAGGCCATCAACCGGGCGAAGAGGGATTTTGCGAAGGGAGTCAACCGGGTCCGGTTGTATGCATCTCCGACCTGGCGCACCGCTTCGGCCTGGGTGGGGTACGGATGAATGGTGGCTGCGATCTGTTTGAGCCCCAGCCCGTTCGTCATCGCCAGGGTGATCTCGGCCATCATGTCCCCCGCGTTTTGGGCCACGATCGTGGCCCCGGCGATCTTGTCGCTGCCCTTGCGCACATGCACGCGCACGAATCCCTTCGTCCGGCCTTCGAGAATGGCGCGGTCCACCTCGGCCAGCTCCCGGGTGAAGGTATCCAGCGCAACCCCCTGCTCCTCGGCCTGTTGCGGATAGAGCCCGACGTGGGCGATTTCGGGTTCCGTGTAGGTGCACCAGGGAATCGTCAAAGCGCTCGCCTTGGCACGGCCGAAGAAGAGTGCGTTGCGGATCACGGTGCGGGCCATGAAATCGGCGGCATGGGTGAATTGATACGGCGAGCAGATGTCCCCGGCCGCGTAGATGTCGGGCTGGCTCGTCTGGAGCCGGTCGTTGACCTGGATGCCCTTCTTCGCATAGGCCACCCCCGCCGCTTCCAGCCCCAACCCCTCCACATTCGGTGAGCGTCCGACAGCGACCAGGAGCTTGTCCACGACCTCGTCGTATCGCTTGGAGTGAGATTCCACCGCCAGGCGCACCCGGCCCCCACCCACTTTGGACAGTTTCAGATCCTTGCCGCAGCACAGAAGCCTGACGCCGTCTTTGAGCAGCGACTCGAGGACGATCCCTGAGGCGTCGCTGTCTTCACGCGGCAGGATGCCGTGCACGGTTTCCACCAGAAGCACCTCGGAGCCGAAGCGTGCAAAGCTCTGGGCCATCTCACAGCCGATGGGCCCGGCGCCGATCACGGCCAGCCGCTTCGGCAACTCCGTCAGGGAGAAGAGGGTCTCGTTGGTCAGATACTCCACTTGATCCAACCCTTCGATCGGCGGGGCCGAGGCCCGGGCGCCGGTGGCGATAACGGCTTTTTTGAAACGCAATGTCTCTCCTGCGACTTCCAGCGTATGGGAATCGACAAACCGCCCGTTGCCGATGAAGACATCGACGCCCAACTCGCTGAACCGTTTCACCGAGTCGTGCGGGGCGATCGAGGCCCGCAGGCGACGCATGCGCTCCATGACCCGGCTGAAATCGACCCTCACCCCCTCAGGTACATGCACCCCGAACTCGGCGGCATCCCGCACGGCGGCGGCCGCCCGCGCCGCTCCGATCAGGGCCTTCGAGGGGACGCAGCCGACGTTGAGACAGTCCCCGCCCATTAAATGGCGCTCGACCAGCGCGACCTTCGCACCCAACCCGGCCGCGCCGGCCGCACTGACCAGCCCGGCCGTCCCGGCCCCGATGACGACGAGGTTATAGCGCGCAGCGGGTGTGGGGTTCGTCCAGTCGGCCGGATGGACCTGAGCGGCCAAATTCCGGTTGTGCTCATCCCACGGCAAAATGATCGGGGGGGAGTCTGTTGCCGGCATGATGCTCTCCTTCTCCTAAGTTTTGTCCATCCAGAAATGGCGGATGGCGGTACAGGCCTAAACCGCAGCGATCTCGCAACCGGAGGCGTCGTGTTGCGGCGTCGAGGATTGCAAAGAGCGAGAACGCCGGCCCGGGCCGAAAGATGCCGTTTGTGGACGGACGCTAAGCTATGCGCGCCGCCAGGGCCTTCCGCGCCACCCGCGTGACGAAGACCGTCACCGCGACCGTGGCCAGCAGCCCGACGCCGTAAAGCACCCATTCGGCGGTGGTGCGCGACCGCCCCCCGGCCCCCAGGCTGGCAAGGTCTCCGGCGAGCGATCCTAAATAGACGTACATCACCGTGCCGGGGATCATCCCCAGCCCGGAGGCGAAGAAGAAATGCCGCAGGCTGACCCGCGTCACCCCGTAGGCATAGTTGAGCAGGTTGAACGGGAAAATCGGCGATAGCCGGGTCAACAGGACGATCTTCCAGCCCTCCTTGCCCACTGCCTCGTCCACGGCCTTGAATTTCTCGTTCCCGGCGATCCGCCGGGCCACCCAGCTGCGGGCGAGGTAGCGCCCCACCAAGAAGGCGCAGGTCGCCCCCAGCGTCGCCCCGATCAACACCGTGATAGACCCGTGCAGCACCCCGAAGATCACCCCGGCCCCTAACGTCAGGACCGACCCGGGCAGCATGAACACGCAGGCCATGATGTAGAGCCCAATGAAGAAGAGCATTCCGAGGGGGCCCAGTCCCGATATCCAGGAGAGCGCCGCACGCAGGATCTGCTGGAGGTTGAAATAGTAGGCCGCAGCGGCAATCCCGCCGATAACGGCCGCCGCCAGAAATGCTTTAAGCGCCCGGCCGCCGCGCGGGGCGGTCGACCGTGAATCCGCCGCGATAGTCATTGGGTACCTGCCTTTTCGCCTGTTTGCAGAAAATGGTGTCGAGGGGTGTGGCCACAGGTATCCGCGAAACGGCTGCGCCCCTGTCAGGACGGCAGAGCGTCACGTCCTATGACCCCTTCGGCGCTCCGCCCCGGGCCATTACCTGCCGGGCGGCCCCCACGAGCGCCGCCTTGGGGTTGAGGATCACATGCACCGGGATTTTCTCCATCAACCCGGACATCCGGCCTTTGCGTGTGAAGGCCTCCATGAAACGCCCGCTGTCAAGTGCCGTCAGGATACGCGGCGGTATGCCGCCGCCTAAGAAAACGCCGCCCGTGGCCAGAAACTTCAGGGCGGTATTGCCTGCCGCCGCCCCCAGGATGGAGACAAAGGTCTCCAGCACAGCCCGGCACAATGCGCAGGGGCGCTCTTCGTCGAGGGCCGCCGCGATCATCAGCGGGACGGGGTCGGCCGCCGCTTCCAGTCGGGGGCGCAGCCAGCCGGCTTCTTCGGCAACGCCGCTGTCTCTGAGGAATGCGTAGATGTTGGGAAGGCCCATGCCGGAGCATACGCGCTCGTAGCTGACATGATCGAAGCGTTTCATCAGATGGAGAAGCAGCCCCGCCTGCGGCGCGTCGAGCGGAGCGAAATCGGCATGCCCGCCCTCCGACGGGTGGACGCGATAGCGGGTGCCGTCCCACGCCAGATAGGCCTCCCCCAGCCCGGTGCCGGGGGCGATCACGGCCATGGCGCCCTCCTTCGAAACGCGCCCATGGTTCAAGGTGTAAAGGTCGCGCGCACCCAGAGCGGGTACAGCAGCGGCGATCGCCTCCAAATCGTTCATCACCAGCACCTGCCGGAACCCGAAGGTTTCCGCCAGGTTCGCCTCATCCACCACCCAGGGCAGGTTGGTGACAGCGGCCCGGCCGCCGGCGACCGGGCCGGCGACGCCGAGGCCGGCATGATCGACCGGCCGGTCAAGCACGGAAAGAAACTCGTGCAAGATGGGTTCCAGGCCGGCGTAATCCCGACTGGCAAATGTCGCCTCCGCCAGGGGCGCCGCGAAGCCGGTGGCGGCGGCGAAAAGAGCCAGTCGGGTCTTCGTTCCACCGACATCGCCGGCCAGAATCACAGTGTCGCGCGCGCTCATGATCGTGCTCCCATCCATCGTGGCCGGTTACAGCTCTTGGTGGCTGTGAAGTTAAAAGCCGTTGAGACTCCAATCATAGTCCAGGTATCTCACCTTGAGTCGCCCCTGTTTTTCATCTAAACCCTGCTTGAGTTCGCCGGTCGCGAAGGTTTGATGGAAGCCGGCCGGATCGTCGTTGAAGTCGCCTGCAAACCACTTGAAGATTGAGCTGACCCAGAGGGTGTCGCCCTCCAGCCGGTAGTTGCCGGGTGTGTTGAGAAAATCGCGGGTGACCTGATCCAGTTGGGTATTCAGAACGCTCCCCCGGTAGGGCTCGGAGATCAGCGGCGGGCAGCTTTTGGAGGCGCAGTTGATGGCAAAATGAACGCGGGGGTCTTTGAATCGCGGCCTTAAGATGTTGTGCTCGATGTCGTCCAGGCTCGATTTCTTGCCATGGATGGTGACGATCTCCTTTTTCCACGGCGACTGGAACGGCGACCCCAACTCCTTGATGGATTTCACGCCGGGATAACCGGAGAGGATCAGTTTGATGGTCCACGCGTTATAGGCGTTGATGTAAAAAGCAAACTGCTCCTCCCGGCCGAGGGCATCCGGATCCGTATTCGCGAGAACGTTCAGGTACCGATCCAGCTTTTCTTCCTCCGTCTTGAAACCGGCGTAGTTCACCACTCCCTGTTTGACGTGCGTTGCCAGGAGCTCGCCGAAAATTGAGTGGTCGACGGCCGGATCGGCCGCAACCGATCCAGGTTGAAGAAAAACCAGCATCGCTGCGAGGGTCGACCAAATGAACGGTCCCGCGAATTTTTGCCTTACGGTTTTCATTTCCGCACTCCCGTCGCCTGAAACAACTTATTGCTCGTCCCAAAATAGGAACGACTGAGATTGACCCTTTCGCCTGAATCCTCTCCCCCGATCCTGCGCGAGAGGGAAGCGTGAGGGATTGTTCGCTTAAAAGGAGAATATTACCACCTTAAGCGTTGTGGCAATTGATCTGCGAACGGGCGGGGCCGGGGTGTCGGAAGGCGATGTCGTCGGGATCCGCTGATGACCGCAGCGCCGGCCTTCTTCCGCAGGCCGACGCCGGCCGCCGGGCGGTTGCGAATTGAGGCCTCACCGGCGCGATGGGGGCTGAGCGGTGCTGATGAAGCAGCTGATGAAAACCGTGGAACCGGTGTCATCCTGATCGGTGCACTGGACCACCTGACCGTTCACGGTGATGCAGGTCTTGTTATCGAGGTCGCTCTCCGTGCCGGCACCCGAAATGCTCGTGGCCGCGAACCAGAAGGTGGCGCCTTCGCCCAGACCCGTCACAAGGTAACTAGGCCGTGCCGGGTCGTCCAAATCCGCGACCCGCACCTCGTCGATCCGCTGATAGGCGGAGTTCCCGATGCGCTGATAGATGCCGTAGGTGGTGACGGTCGGGTCCGTGCTGGCGGTCCAGGAATAGAGGAAATCGGCGGCATCGAGGGGAGCCGCGGCAGCGGCTATCAAGAGCGCGCCCAGGAGCACCCGGCAGGATCTTGAGAGTGTGCGGCGGCTTCCCATCGTTTACCTCCTCAACAAGAAGAGCTGGACGAACCGGGGATCCAGGTCCTTCGCCGCCACCCGGCCGACCTCGCTCTCGACCTCGGCGAAGAGCGCCTCGAAGATGGCCCCCAGTTGCTCGGAGATCTCGAAATCTTTAAGCCCCGTCTCATGGGCCAGCCATTGCACAAACGCGATTTTCATTGCATCCGGGATGCGCCGCGGTTCGGCGCCGCCGGGGGGCGAGGTGCCCGGCAGAAGCTCGTTGAAGAAGCGGCGGAAGGGGGTGAGCGCGAGCGGGCTGAGCGCCGCCTCCGTCACCCCCAACCGGTGCCGCGCCCAGAGGGTGAGGATCAGGTTTTTCCAGGTCAGAAAGCGGTACTCGGCCGCCGGTTTGAGGCGGATGGTCATGACTGAGAAGAGACGGTCGACGGCCTGGACGTGCCGCAGGACGGCCGCGGTGCGGGCGACATCCTCCATGGACGCAAATTCACGGTAGAGCACACCGCTCGCGTAGTTGTCGTAGAACAGCGGTTTTTTGAGAAGAACCCCGCCGAGCACCCCCATCCACTGCTCGCCCCAGAAGGTGAGCCGCAGATTGGCGGCGGCGAACCAGGAGGAGCTCAGCCATTTTTCGGCCTGCCACTTGTGCTCCAGGGCGGCCCCGAAGCCGAGGCGGAAGAGATCCACCAGGGGATGGCGGATCAGCACCTGGGCGGCCCGGTGGGAATCGATCGCCTGCTCCCCGGGCGCCTTCAGCCGCTCCAACCCCATGCCGAGATACCCGCAGGCTTTCGTGACGATCTCCCGCAGCTGGTCCCGGCCGCGGATGGTCTTGCCGTCGGCCACGACGATCTGGTTGCAGAGATTCGTGAACTCCCACTGGATGTGGGGCAGAACCTCAATGGGGTCGATGGACGCCAGGGCCCGGCCGAAGCGAGTCTCCGCTGGAAGTTCGCGCAAGGGAACCGCCGGCACCGGCAGCAAAGAGGTCTCGACTCCGGAACGCGGCAGAGACTTGGGCGCCTGCCGCGCGAGAGCCCGGGGGGTCACGGGCTGATAGATTCCGATCGCCTCGTCGAAGGGCGGGAAGCCTTTTTCCGCCAGCCGCACGGTGCGCCAGCGGTACTCCTCCTCCTCGGTCTCGGCCGGGATCACATGGGTGGCCTCGAGCAGCACGTTCTGGAAAACGAGATGGTCGTGCTCCGCCAGGCGTTCGATGAAATTGGTCAAGAATTGCCGGCGCTCCTCCTCCCCGATGGCGGAGCCCTCGGCGACCGGGGGCAGCTTGAGGAACCGCACGTAGTAAACGTTGTCCAGGGTGAAGAAATCGTCCCCGAAGTCCGAGGGGTCCTGGTCGTGTTCGCGGACGCGCACCTCGATGTTGTGGAAGAGATAGAACTCCACGAAGCTGAGGCGCTGGGTCAGAGACCAGCGGATGAACCGTTTGGGGTCGGCTTCCAGCAGCAGGCTCATCCAGCGCGTGACCAGGCCGTTTTCGATCCGGTCCCGCTGCCAGCTCTCGATGTCGACCACGTGGTCCCATTGCCGATCGGAGGCCAGGGCCAGGAGCGGCAGGGCGTCCTCGGGGCCGATGTCGTGGATCAGGAGGTGGAAATCGGTCTCCGGGAAAGAGTGCACCAGCGCCGCCGGCTGGGGATCGGAGAGGATGCGCTCCAGGGCCTGCTCGGGGGGCAGGGCCAGAATCTCCCTGCGCTTCTTCCCGAGCGCCGTGATGCGATCACGGAGGGTCTTGTCAGGCAGATCGTCGGTCATAGGGGATCCAAAAGTAGTCAACTTCCGTGAGACTGGCCGGCGGCCATGGGAATCACGGCTGGAAGCCGCTCCCGTCGAATGGCTGCCACCCTGCGCGTCCACGTCATTTTTTATCAGCATGTGATGCCGAAAGCAACCGGCTCAGGCGGGCGGTGGGTCCTCCGGCACTGCGGGGGCGGACCGCCCCCCGCCACGGGGCGACCTGAAACAGGATCAGCATTCCCGGAACGGCGGCAAGGGTGCAGAAGAGGAAAAAACCCTCCCAGCCCATGAGGGCGGCGGCAAATCCGGTCGGGGCCGAAGCCAGGGCGCGCGGCAGCCCCATGACGCTCGTGAGCAGCGCGTACTGGGTGGCGGTGAACCGGCGGTTGGTCAGGCTCGCCATGAAGGCCACAAAAGCGCTGGTCCCCATGCCGCCGGTGAAGCTCTCGAATCCGATCACGGCCGAGAGCGCCGGCAGGCTGTCGCCGATGCGGGCCAGGACGGCAAAACCCGCCGTCGAGGCCGCCTGCAGCAGGCCGAACACCCACAGGCTGCGATGAATCCCGGCCTTCAGGATAAGGAGACCGCCCGCAATCCCCCCGGTGATGGTCGCCCAGGCGCCGAAGAGCTTGACCACGGCGCCGATCTCGGACTTGGAGAACCCGAGCTCGAGATAAAACGGGGTGCTGATGGCCGCCGCCATGGTGTCCCCGATCTTGTAGAGCAGGATGAAGGCCATGATCCAGAGCGCCCCCTCCCGCCGGAAAAAATCGGCGAGCGGCTGCCAGGCCGCTTCGCGCAGCGTCATCGGCCTACCGGCCGCGGCCGGGGGCTCGGGCGCAAAGAGGGTGGTCAGGATGCCCGGCAGCATGCCGGCGGCCATCACGAGATAGACCCGGGAAAAGGGCATGACATCGGCCAGGATCAACCCGCCCCCGCCGGCGACCCACATTCCGATCCGGTACCCGTAGACATACAGGGAGGAGCCCAGCCCCAGCTCCTGGTCCGAGAGGTCCTCCCGGCGGTAGGCGTCCACGACGGCATCCTGGGTGGCGCTGAAAAAGGCGACGAGCAGGGCGGCCGCCGCCATCCAAAACGGATGCCGCACCGGGTCGGAAAAGCCGAGCAGCATGATCGCCGCCATCAGCGCCAGCTGCACGACCAAGAGCCACCCGCGCCGGCGCCCGAGAAAGGGCGGGGTAAACCGGTCGAGCACCGGGGACCAGAGAAATTTCCAGGAATAGGGGCTCTGCACCAGAGCGATCAGGCCCACCCAGCCGAGGTCGACCCCCTCCTCCGTCATCCAGGCTTGCAGCACGCCCAGGGTGAGCAGCAAGGGCAGGCCGCAGGAGAACCCCATCAGGAGGGCGACGAGCATCGGGCGGCTGAGAACCACTGCCAGAAGGGGTTTGTCAAGGCCGGTCACGCGGGGGGCGACCTCATCCCGTGAGAAGGTTCCACGGGTCCTCCGGCGGCATGTGCCGCCGGGTCCATTGCATCACCTTGTCGTACTCGGCACAGAGCTCCTGGAGGGCCTTGCCGCGGTGGCTGATCCGGCTTTTCTCCGCACGCGTCAGTTCAGCGAAAGTTTTCGCGAGTGGAGGGTAATAGAAAATCGGGTCGTAGCCGAATCCGTTCGTGCCGGCGGGCGCCGCGGCGATCACCCCCTCGCAGCGCGCCTCGTAGGTCAGGGCGGGCCCCCAGGGCACGGCCAGGGAGAGGACGCATTCGAAGGCCGCGCGGCGCTCGGCGCAGCCATCGAGCTCGGCCAATAGCTTGCGGCAGCGCTCCTCGTCGGTGAGTGCCTCCCCGCCGTAGCGGGCGGAATAGACCCCTGGCGCCCCGTTCAGCGCCGGCACCACCAGCCCGGAATCGTCGGCCAGGGCCGGGACGCCCAGCACCCGCGCGGTGAAACTCGATTTCTTGTAGGCATTCTCATCGAAACTCGCCCCGTCCTCCTCGACCTCGGGGATCGGCCCGAAATCGGAGAGGTTGCGGATGTCGACGGGAAAGCCGTGGAGCAGATCACGGATCTCCGCCGTCTTGCCGGGGTTGCGCGTGGCAATGACCAGGATCGGCCGTCGGCCCATGGCGTATCGTCTCGCTTTCGGAGGTTCTGCAACGGAGGCAACGAACGCTCAGGCTGAAGCGTGGAATTACGTGCCGCCGCAAGCCTCCTGCGAATCGGTATCTTCTCCGTTCACGTACCCGTTCACGTTCACGTACGCGTACACGGTGTGACTCGACCTGCTGACCGCAATCATGTTATATTTTTTTCGTGTACGTGAACGGGTACCGCTTCGCTCGTGAACGTGTACGCAATGTGCATGCAGGACCATGATACGAATTCCAGGACCGCCATTCAAGGCTTTTATGCAGTCCGCATCACGGCTTTACTTCGTACGGCGGCCGTGTATAATTGCCGCCGAGGAAACCGGACACACCGCAACCCACCACCGGCGGCGCTCGGCATGCTGAGAGAGCTTTCGATCCGCAACTTTGCCATCATCGACGACCTGCAGATCCGTTTCGACCCGGGGCTCACGATCCTTTCGGGGGAGACCGGCGCCGGCAAATCGATCATCATCAACGCCGTCAACCTGATATTGGGAAGCCGGGCCGCCGCGGAAATGGTCCGCACGGGTGCGGAGGCGGCGGAGCTGGAGGCGCTCTTCGCCGTCGACCCCGGGTCGGCCGCCGGGCGGACGGCCGCCGCCATGGGCTTCAATGTCGGCGACGGACTAGTGGTGCGCCGGGTCATCTCGCGCGCGGAAGGCAACCGCGTTTATGTCAACGGCCGTATCGCGACCCTGCAGGTGCTCTCCGCGGTATCCGAAAACCTGGCCGCCATCTCCGGCCAGCATGCCCATCAGGGGCTGCTCCAGGAGGACCAGCACCTGCTCCTTCTGGACCAGTTCGCCGGGCTGATGGATCGGCGCGAGGCGGTGGGCGCCCTTTTCCGTGAGCTCCTTCCCCAGTTGAAACACCTCCGGGAGCTGAAGGGGCGCAAGGCCAAACAGGCCGAGCAGGCCGAGCTCCTCGAGTTCCAGGAGCGGGAGATCGCCGCCGCCGGCCTCGCGCCGGATGAGGACATGGAGCTCGAGCACGAGCGTGCGCGCCTCAAGAACGCGGGCGCCCTGATGGAGTCCGTGCAAGGAAGCGTAGAGCTGCTCTACGGCGCCTCCGGTTCGGCGACGGACCGGCTGGCGGAGGCGCGTCGCAGCCTCGAGAAAATGGCCCGGATCGACCCCGGCCTGACGGCGCGGGGCGAAAGCCTGGCTGAGATCGGCTACCGCCTCGAGGACCTCGTCCAGGGGCTGCGCGCCTATCTGCGATCCGTCGAGTTCAACGACCGGCGCCTCGAGGAGGTGGAGCAGCGGCTGGACATCGTGAACCGCCTGAAGCGCAAATACGGCGGGTCGCTTGCGGCCGTGTTCGAGAAGCTCGCCGGCGCGCGCACCGAGCGGGCGGCCATCCAAAACCTGGATGCCGATATCGCCGCCGCGGACGAGCGGCTGAAGGCCCTGGCCTCCGCGCTCGCAACCGAGGCAGGCGCCCTGTCGCACGAGCGCCGCAAGGCCGCGACACGCTTCGCCGCCGCGGTGGCGGCGGAGCTTGCCACACTGAAAATGGCCGGCACCCGCTTCGCGGTGGCGCTGAGCCCCGCGGCCGCCGCACCCGATGCGGACCCGCACCTCGTGGTCGGGGAGAGCGGGCTCTCCGAGAGCGGGGTCGACCGCGCCCTTTTCACCATCGCCCCGAACGTCGGGGAGCCCCCCAAGCCGCTTGCCGCCATCGCCTCGGGCGGGGAACTATCGCGCGTGGTCCTGGCGCTCAAATCGATCCTGGCCGCCTCCGAATCGGTCGCCACCATCGTCTTCGACGAGGTCGATGCCGGCATCGGCGGGGCCGTGGCCGAGGTGGTCGGCCGCAAGCTCGCGACCCTCTCCCGCCGTCACCAGGTGCTCTGCATCACTCATCTCCCTCAGATCGCGAAGTTCGCCGACCACCACTTCAACATCTCGAAGGAGGTGTCCGCCGGCCGCACCCGGACCGTCATCACCCCGCTCTCGGATGCGGAGCGCACGCGCGAGCTGGCGCGCATGCTGGGGGGCGAAACGATCACCCGGGTCACCCTGGAGCATGCGCGCGAACTCCTCGGCCCGAAGCACAAGGCTAAGGGCTGACAAAAAAATCCCCCATCCGGCGTGAGCGCGGATGGGGGATGAGCGCGATTGTTGGTAAGGGATGAAACTTAGGCTTCGATCTTCTCCACGTCCGATGCCGCGGGCCCCTTGGCGCCCTGCTGGACCTCAAAACGCACGCGGTCCCCTTCCACCAGCGACTTGAAGCCTTTGCCCTTGATGGCCGAGTAATGGACAAAAATATCCTGCCCGTCCTCCTTTTTGATGAACCCGTAGCCCTTTTTCTCGTTGAACCACTTGACGACCCCTTCCGCCATGCTAACCTCCTCCTCTTTGATCGGGTAGTGACCGCCCCCTGCAATCGGGACGGGTAGTTAAAAGGCAGCGTTCGTTTTGACCCTGCCCCTCACGCCTGGATAGCGGATAGCGGCCTTGCCGCTGTCAAAAAAAAAAGCAGGACCCAAAGCGGCCCTGCTTGACAAACCTCACCTCAAATGAACCGTGCGGAAAATGA
The DNA here is from genome assembly GCA_041310895.1 of Desulfobacteraceae bacterium. Lineage (GTDB taxonomy): Bacteria > Desulfobacterota > Desulfobacteria > Desulfobacterales > SpSt-501 > SpSt-501. The sequence continues at coordinate 13,647 of JBFYWT010000150.1, forward strand.
GTCGATGGATCCCACACCACAACATCGTCACCGGCAGCAATTGCCCACTGAAAGTTTCCAAAGCACTATTTCGGAAAAAGAGTGGGATGTCAACAAAAAACTGCCGGGATTTCTCGTTTGGGGCTGATCCGTGGTAGAATACAGGGTGACCTCTTCCTCCATGAGATGGTTTCGAGCGACCGGGATCCTGGCCGCCCTCGCCTTCACCGTTCTGCTGGGAATCCGCCTGGGCCTCTGGGACGCTCTGGTTTCGCAGCCCCGGAGACTGCCGGGCACCGCGGCGGCGGCCCACCCCGAGCGGGAGTCCTGGATGAGCATCTTCCAGAACAACCGCCAGGTCGGTTTCTCCCACAGCCGGCTGCGCCCGGGAGAGACGGGCTACGTGCTCGAGGAGACGGTGCTCATGCGGATCAACACGATGGGCATGGTCCAGGAGCTTCGGCTGAACAGTCGCTTCCAGTTGAACCGCGAGCTCGTGCTGGAACAATTCGATTTCGAAATCGAATCGGGGCGTTTCCGCTTCTCGGCCCGGGGGCGTGTAACCGGTGATGTACTCAGCGTCGAAACCGATTCCGGCGGGATTGGGGGCCGCATCGACATCCCCGCCGTGGGGGGAATCCGGCCTGTGGCCGCTCTGGCCGATGCCTTGGCCCGGGCGGACCTCGCACCCGGGGCGCGCTACGAGCTGGAGGTCTTCGACCCCGCCGCGATGGCCCGGGTCCCGGTGATCGCGGAGATCATCGGGCCGGAGGCGATCGAGGTGATGGGCGAGCCGGTGACCGCGACCCGCATCACCCTGAACTTCCGCGGGATGATCCAGACCGCCTGGATCGGCCCGAACGGAGACCTGCTGCGCGAGCGGGGGCTGCTCGGCATGCGCCTTGAAAAGAGCTCCCGCGAGCAGGCCCTGACCCCTCTCGGCCGGGAGGCCGGCCCGGATCTGGCCGAGGCGGCGGCCATCACTCCGGACCGGCCCATCGATGCACCCAAGGAGCGGGAGCTGCTGCGCCTGCGCTTGCGGGGGCCGTTGCCCGAGGGGCTCCACCTGAACGGCGGGCGACAGAGCATGGCCGGGGGGGTTCTCACCATCCGCCGCGAGTCGCTGGCGGAGCTCGAGGGGCCTTCCGGCGCTGCGGAGCTCAAGGCGTTCGAGCGGGTCTACCTGCGGGCGGAACCTTTCATTCAGTCCGATCACGAGAAATTCCGGGCGGTCGTGCGTTCGGTTCTGGGCGACGACCCGCAGATGGCCCCGCTCGAAAAAGCGCGGGCCCTGATGGATTGGATTCAGGTTCATATTCAAAAGCGCCCCGTGCTCTCCATGCCGGATGCGCTCGCCACCCTCGAAAACCGCATGGGCGATTGCAACGAGCACGCCATGCTCTTTGCCGCCCTTGCGCGGGCGGCCGGGATTCCGGCCCGCGTCGAGGCCGGTCTCGTCTATATGCAGGGCCGGTTCTACTACCATGCCTGGAACCTCCTGTTCCTGGGCCGCTGGGTGACGGCCGATGCGCTCTTCAACCAGATTCCGGCCGATGTGACCCACCTGCGGCTCGTCACCGGATCGATGCAGCAGCAGTTCGACCTGCTCGGGGTGATGGGACAGCTTCAAATCGACATTCTGGACTGAAAGGGGCGCGGCCGGCGCAAAGGAGGCAACGCCGCCGGGCGCGATCGAAAAGGATATGATTGAGCTCACGAATCTCACCAAGACCTACGGCGCCTTCACGGCCGTGGACCGTCTCAACCTGAGGGTGGAGCGCGGCGAAATCTTCGGATTCATCGGGCCGAACGGCGCCGGAAAGACCACCACCATCAAGATGATGGGGGGTGTCCTCGCCCCCACCGAGGGGTCGGTCGCCGTCTGCGGGATCGACCTGCAGGCGGATCCGGAGAACGCCAAGCGCCGGATCGGCTTCATCCCCGACCGGCCCTACCTGTACGAAAAGCTGACGGGGATCGAGTTTCTGAAATTCACCGCGGACGTCTACGGGGTGCCGGGGGAGCGCTTTGCCGGCAAGGCCCAGGCGGTGCTGACCCAGTTCGCGCTGGCCGACTGGGGGCAGGAGCTGATCGAGTCCTATTCGCACGGGATGAAGCAGCGCCTGATCATGGCGGCGGCGATCCTCCACGACCCGGAGGTCCTGATCGTGGACGAGCCCATGGTCGGGCTCGACCCCCTGGCCATCATCATGGTGAAGAAGCTCTTCCGGGAGCTGGCGGCGCGGGGCATCAGCATCTTCATGTCCACCCACACCCTGAAGGTGGCCGAGGACATCTGCGACCGCATCGGCGTCATCGCCCGCGGCCGCCTGATCGCGAGCGGCACGACGGCCGATCTGCAGCGGGAGGCGAACGTGAGCACATCCGATCTCGAGGCCGTCTTTCTGAACCTGACCGCCGAGAGGGCTGCTGCGGAATGAGGGCCCTGGTCCGCGACATCGGCATTCTGCTCCGGCCGCGCCTGGCGCCGCTCACCCCGCGCGGCCTCTCCCGCGGCCTGCGCGGCGGAGCCTCCCGCCTGCTGGTGCTGGGTACGGCGGGGGCCCTTTTCTGGAGCGGGCTGTTCGCCGTCGCCTGGCGGGTGCTCGCCTACTTTCAGGGCATCGAGGACATCGGGGATATCCTGGCCCTCAAGCTGCTCTCGATGATCCTGATCGTCTGTTTCGCACTGCTGCTCTTCAGCAGCATCCTGACCTCCCTCTCCAAGCTCTACCTCTCCCGCGACCTGCTCCTCGTGCATTCGCTCCCGGTCCCGCGCCACCGGGTCTTTCTCGCCCGCTGGCTCGACAGTACGCTCGACAGCGGCTGGATGGTGGTCCTCTTCACCTTGCCGGTCTTTCTGGCCTACGGGATGGTGTTCGCGGCGGGCCCCGCTTATTACGGGGCGGTGCTCTATTCCCTCTCGGCCCTGGCGCTGATCGCCTCGGCCCTGAGCGCGCTCGCGGTCATGGTCGGGGTCATCCTGGTGCCGGCCGGACGCATGCGCAGCATCGTGATCATCCTGGGAGTGCTGCTTTTCGTCGCGCTCTATCTCGCCATCCGCCTGGCGCGACCGGAGCAGCTGGTCAACCCGGAGGTGTTCGAATCGGTGCTGGCCTATGTCACCTCGCTCCAGGCCCCCGTCTCGCCCCTGCTGCCGAGCACCTGGGCCTACGACAGCATCCGCACAGCCCTGATGGGGGCACCGGAGGCAAGCCTCTTCCACGCCGCCCTGGCCGCCAGTGCAGTGGTCGCACTCATCTGCCTCCTGGCCCTCACCGCCGAGGCCCTCTATTTCAAGGGCTTCTCGCGCACCCAGGTCGCCGCGGCCAGGATCTTCCGCGGCCGCGGCATCAGCGAACGCCTCCTGCACTGGATGCCCGGCCCGGCCCGCGCCTTCGCCGTAAAAGAGATCAAGAGCTTTCTGCGGGATCAGTCCCAGTGGTCCCAGCTCTTTCTCATCGCCGCCCTGGTGGTCATCTACGTCTACAACTTCGAGGCCCTGCCGCTCGAACGCTCCCCGATCCAGACGGTCTACCTGCAGAACCTTTTTTCCTTCCTGAACATGGCGCTGGCGCTCTTCGTCCTGACGGCGGTGACGGCCCGCTTCGCCTACCCGGCCGTGAGCCTGGAACGCGAAGCTTTCTGGCTGGTGAAGACCTCCCCCTTGTCCCTGCGCACCTTTCTGCGGATCAAGTTTGTGATCTACTACCTGCCGCTGCTCGTCCTGACCGAAACCCTGATCGTCGCGACGAACCTCCTGCTGCAGGTGACCCCTTTCATGATGACCCTCTCGACCCTCACCGTCTTCTTCCTGGTGCCCGGAATCGTCTCGCTCGGCGTCGGCCTGGGGGCCGCCTACCCGGATTTCAAGGCGGAAAACCCCGCCCAGACCGTCACGAGCTTCGGGGGGCTCATCTTCATGATCGCGAGCGCCGCCCTCATCGGGCTGGTGCTGCTCCTCCAGGCCGGACCGGTCTACCGCATCTTCATGGCCGGACTCCACGACCGGCCCCTCTCCCCGGGCCTCTGGACCTGGACCCTCGCCGCCTTTAGCGCGGCCCTCGCGCTGAGCCTTCTGGCCGTTCTCCTGCCTTTGCGCTACGGGGAAAAGCGGCTGTCAGAGCTGCACATTTGACGGCTTCGTAAAAACCCCAATCTCGGCGTTGCGCTTCATCCCGCGGTCGCTGCGGCGTACTGGAAGTACGCCTCGCGCCACGGGATTCGCGCGCCTTGATCTTGGGCTTTTTACAAAGCCGTCTGGAAAAAAGACTTCCAATGAAGTTGTAACCTTCTTCTGTGGGAGCGGCATCTCTTGACCGCCGTAGCCAGCGGCAAAGGCTGGTTGCCGCGATAATCGTGGCTGGAAGCCACTCCCACCAGGGAACCCCTTCATTACGAGGCCGTCATGTTTACGATCGGTCGCCCGTCGGTCCGTAAAACCGGTAAAACCGCTCAACGGGCCGGCCGACTTGTTTACATAAAAGTTTACATTGACATTTACATTCTGGGTGATACAATCGGAGTCAGATGCCGGGGAGCCGCACGGTGCGCATGGCCCTATGGGGCTCCCGGCGCCGCCATACGGGAGGAAAACCTCATGCCGCGCCGACTGACGCCGACCCAGCAACGATTGCTCGACTACCTGCAGCGCACGATCACGGCCGAGGGAGAGTCCCCCAGCCTGCGCGCGGCGGCGGCGGCCCTGGGGGTGAGCCACGCGGCCGTCGCGCGGACGCTGAAGGCCCTCGAAGCAAAGGGGTGTGTCCGGCGCGCGGGACGCTACGGCCGCACGGTCCACCTGCTGAACCGCGCCCGCGAGGTCGCAGCCCCGCAGCGCGGGCGGGATGTGCCGGTCGTCGGCCGCATCACGGCCGGGTTGCCCATGTATGCCCAGCCCCAGTGGGAGGAGAGCGTCACGGTGGACGCCGAACGCTTCCGCGGCCGGGACCTCTTCGCCCTGCGCGTCCGGGGGGATTCGATGCAGGCGGCCGGCATCCTGGACGGGGACCTCGTCATCTGCGAGCCGCGCCAGTACGCCGAAAACGGCGAGATCGTGGCCGCTCTCCTGCGCGGGGAGGAGGCGACCGTGAAGCGCTTCTTCCGGCATACCGACCACATCGAGCTGCGCCCGGAAAACTCCGCCCATACGCCGCTGCGCTGCGGCTTCAGCGAGGTCCTCGTCCAGGGCAAGGTGGTGGGGGTGCTGCGGGTGATGGGATAGGGTCAACCGGTCGGCCCGTCGCCGGTCGGCCCGTCGAGAGGAGGGACACCGGTCAGCCGGTCGGCCCGTCGCCGGTCGGCCGGTCGGGGGGAGGGAAACCGATGGAAAAGGAGGGGCTATGAAGATCGAACGGTTTGAAGACTTGGAATGCTGGCAGGCTGCGAGGGCCTTGACCAAATTCATTTATGGCTATGCCGGGCGTGCTGGTTTCTCAATGGATTATAGGCTGACCGGACAGATAACTGGCGCTGCTTCTTCCATCATGAATAATATCTGTGAGGGGTTTGACGCACGTTCGGATCGAGAGTTTGTCCGTTTTTTGTTTTACTCGCGGCGTTCATGCTCCGAAGTTCAAAATTGTTT
>JBFYWT010000154.1:0-2662 GCA_041310895.1 Desulfobacteraceae bacterium
GCAGCATGGCCGCGATGGCCTCGCAGCAGCCGCAGGTGGTCATGGGGCTCTGCACCATGGAGTAGAAGTTGTAGTGCGTGACGGCGCCGCGCGAGGCCTTGTACACGAACTCGTTGACCCCACCGGGCCCAACCAGCCGATCCAGAAGGGCGAGTGCCTCGACCCCAAGCTCGGCCAGTGGAAGGGGGTCAATGAGTTCGTCTACAAGGCCTCGCGCGGCGCCGTCACGCACTACAACTTCTACTCCATGGTGCAGAGCCCCATGACCACCTGCGGCTGCTGCGAGGCCATCGCGGCCATGCTGCCCTCCAGCAACGGGATCATGACCGTCCACCGGGACTACACCGGGGAGACCCCCTGCGGCATGAAGTTCACGACACTTGCCGGCGTCATGGGCGGCGGGGCCTCATCCCCGGGGTTCGTGGGCCACTCCAAGTTCAACATCACCCAGGGCAAGTTCATCGTGGGCGACGGCGGGATCAAGCGTCTGGTGTGGATGCCCAAAAGCCTCAAGGAAGAGATCCGCGAGCGGCTCATCAAGCGGGGCAAGGAGGTCGGTGTTCCGGACCTGATCGACCGCATCGCCGACGAGACCGTCGGGACGACCGAGGAGGAGATCATGGCCTTCCTCAAGGAGAAGAACCACCCGGCGCTGTCGATGGAGCCGCTCATCACCGGATAAGGCCCGGCACGGCCCGGGGCGGTGCACCCTCCGCCGGAGGGTGGTGGGTGCACCCTGAATGTGAATCGATCCACCCACAAAGGAGACGGATATGGCATTGACGGGGATTCAGATTTTCAAGCTCCTGCCGAAGACCAACTGCAAGGAGTGCGGGGTGCCGACCTGCCTGGCGTTCGCGATGAACCTGGCCTCCGGCAAGGCCGAGCTCGACAGCTGCCCCTACGTGTCGGAGGAGGCCCGCGCCCAGTTGTCCGAGGCCTCGGCGCCCCCGATCCGCCCGGTCGCTATCGGCAAGGGCGTGCGCGCGGCGACGACCGGCGGCGAGACCGTGCAGTACCGCCACGAGAAGACCTTCTTCAACCCCACCCTGCTGGCGGCCGTGGTCGGCTCTGACATCTCCGCCGCGGACCTGGCGACGAAGCTGAAGAAGTGGAACGCCTTTCAATACGAGCGGGTCGGGTTGAACCTTCGCCCGGAGCTGGCCCTCGTCAAGGATGTCAACGGCAATGCCGCCGCCTTCGCCCAGACGGCCAAGACCGTCGCGGAGACATCGGAGTTCAACCTGGTTCTCATGTCCGAGGCGGTCGAGGTCATGAAGGCCGGGGTCGCGGCCTGCCGGTTCAAGCGCCCGTTGATCTACGCCGCCACCGAGGGCAACCTGGCCGCATTCGGCGCGCTGGCCAAGGAGAGCGGGCTGCCGCTGGCGGTCAAGGCGGCTTCCGTCGAAAAGCTCGTGCTCCTCACCCAGAAGCTGACCGAGATGGGGTTGAAGGATCTCGTGCTCGACCCGGGCTCACGCGAGCTCAAGCAGGCCCACCAGGACCAGGTCGCCATCCGGCGCGCGGCGCTCAAGGACGGCAACCGGGCGCTGGGGTTTCCGACCATTGTCTTTCCCTGTGAAATGGCCGGGAACCTCGACGCGGAGACTCTGGTCGCCGCGACCTTCGTCGCCAAATACGGCGGGATCGTCGTGTTGTCGGACTTCGCGGGCGAAAACCTCTTTCCGCTGCTGCTCGAGCGGCTCAACATCTTCACCGACCCGCAGCGGCCGATGACGGTGACCGAGGGGATCTACGAGATCAACAACCCCACCGCGGCTTCACCGGTCATGGTGACCACCAACTTCGCCCTGACCTACTTCATCGTCTCCGGGGAAATCGAGGCGAGCCGGGTACCTTCCTACCTTCTGATCAAGAACTCCGAGGGACTTTCGGTCATGACCGCGTGGGCGGCCGGGAAGTTCGCCGGCGACGACGTGGGGACGTTCGTCAAGAAGTCCGGAATCGCCGACAAGGTGAAGACGCAGGAGATCATCATCCCTGGCTATGCCGCGGCGATCGCCGGCGACATGGAGGAGGAGCTTCCCGGCTGGAAGGTCACGGTCGGCCCGCGTGAGGCCGCGCACCTGCCGGCGTTTCTGAAAGCCCGCTAATCGCTGCCGGCACCTTTGCCGAGAGAAGAGGGAGGACGTTATGCTGTTGATCGGTGAGAGCCTGAACGTTATTTCGAAGAAGATCGGGGGGGCCTACAAGACCCGGGACCCCAAGCCGATCCAGGAAGAGGCCCTGTTTCAGCGGAAGAAGGGCATGGATTACATCGACATCAACCTCGGGCCGGCCAAGAAGGAAGGCCACGAATTGATGCCCTGGGTGGTCAAGACCGTCCAGGAGGTGGTGCCCGATATCCCTCTCGCCCTGGATACCTCCAACATCGACGCCATCGCGGCGGCGTTGAAGGTCTACAAGCCGACCCCCCGGCCGCCGATCATCAACTCCATCATGGTGCGGCCGGAGCGCTACGAAAAAATGGTCCCGATCGCCAAGGAGCACGATGCGGACTTCATCGCCTTGATGTGGGGACCCGAGGGGCTGCCGCGCGACGAGAACGAGCGGGCCGCGCTGTGCGTGGAGCTGCTCTACTTCGCCAACGAGGCCGGGATCCCGAACGAAAAGATCTGGGTCGACGGCATCGTGACGCCGG
>JBFYWT010000155.1:0-2802 GCA_041310895.1 Desulfobacteraceae bacterium
CGGTGGGAGACGCCACCAAGTTCACGGTGCAGGCCTTCAACAACGACGTGGGCGCGGCCTACGACGCGGACAGCGACTTCGGCGGCGACACCTCGGCCATGACCGGCGACGCCACGGCCAAGACGGTGCAGGAGGTGACCCTGACGCTCGCCCTGGCCAACCTGACGGCCTACCCGGCGGCCATCGAACTGACCATCCAGCCCAAGGACGGCACGCTGGGCACCGACGACGTGATCCTGCTGGCGGCCTGGATCGAATACCAGCGCAAGGCCCTGACGGCCTAAGCGCCGCCGGCGACCCTTCGGCGACCATTTTCGTCAAACAAGGAGGAATAGCGAAATGAGACCCAATACCAGCGCAGCAGTTTACCGGCCGGACCTGGGGCAGGTGGTCATGGAGTACGTGGAGGACGCCTCCATGCTGCCGATCGGCCTGCAGGTGATGCCGCTTTTCCCGACCGGGAAACAGGCGGCCACCTTCCCGGTGATCCCCAAGGAAGCCCTCCTCAAGATCCCGGACACCGCCCGAGCGCCGCGGGGCGGCTACAACCGCGGCAACTGGGAATACGAGCGCGGCCAGTTCTCCACCGCCGAAAACGGGTGGGAGGAGCCGGTGGACGACGCCGAGCGCGGCCTCCTGGAGGGCGAGGCGCCGGGCATGGCGGATTTCATCGCCACGCGGCGGGCGTGGAGCCACATCATGCGGGGGCAGGAAAAGCGCATCGCCGCCAAGGTGTTCAACGCCACCACGTTTTCCGGATCCACCGCGGCGGTGACCCACGAGTGGGACGACGCCACGAATGCGGTGCCCATCACCGACGTTAAGAACGCGACGGAGGTCATCCGCTCGGCCTGCGGCCTGCTCCCCAACGTGCTGATCGTCTCCTGGAGCACCTTCCAGGACCTCAAGAACTGCGACCAGATCGTCAACCGGCTCAAGTACACCTTCCCGGGGATCGACCTCAACCGGATGAGCTCTGAGCAGCTCGCCGCCGTGTTCAACCTGAGCAAGGTCCTGGTGGGCGGCGCGGTGTACGACTCGGCCGGCGAGGGGATCGCAACGTCGGTGTCCGACCTCTGGTACAACGAGTACGCCATGCTCACGCGCGTGGCCTCGGGCCTGGACATCACCGAGCCGTGCATCGGGCGCACCTTCCTGTGGACCGAGGACTCGCCCGCCAACCCGATCGTGGAGAGCTACCGCGACGAGACGGTGCGCAGCGACATCGTGCGCGTGCGCCACAACGTGGACGAGTGCTACATCCAGAGCAAGGACTCGAGCGGGTCGGTGGTGTCCAACATCGCCGCGGCCTGCAGCTACCTGCTCTCCAACATCACCACCATCTGACAGGGGCCCCATGCCGGATGCTGAAACCATCTTCGCGGCCGCGGCCGAGGACATCATGGCCGCCCTCGGCCAGGCCGCCACGTTCACCCCGGCGGTCGGCGCAGCGGTCGCCTGCCGGGTGAGCGTGGAAAGCGAGCTCGACATGCGGCCCTCCGGCTACGAGGCCTCGGCCTGGGAGACTGGGAATACCATCGAGGTGCTGCTGTCCGACCTGCCGGCCGAGCCCGCCAAGGGCAGCACGTTCCTGGTGGGCCAGACCCTCTACACGGTCAAGCGGGTGCTCGAAAACGACGGGCGGTTCGTGAAAGTGGCGGTGGCGTGATGAAGGTTTCCGTGGACACCCGGCAGTTTTCAGAAGTGAAGGCGGCCCTTCTCGGCATCAAGGGCGGGTACGAAAGGGTCGTTTCCCGCGCCATGAACAAGACTCTTTCCGGGGTGAAGACCGACGCTTCGGCCGAGATCCGCAAGGAGCTGAACGTCAAGGCGGCGATCGTCGCCAAGGAGCTGTCGGTGCGGACATCGACATATAAGTACTTAAACGGCCACCTGGTAGACGTGAGCAGGCCCCTGGGCCTGATACACTTCGGGGCCCGGGCCACGCAGAAGGGCGTTTCGGTCCAGGTGCGGAAGGCGTCGTCCCGGGTGCTGCTAAAGCACGCGTTCATACACGGCAAGTACAAGGGCGCCGAGCAGGTCTACTGGCGCAAGACCGTGTTCGGCCTGCCCAGGAAGCCTGGCATGGCCTACGGCGCCCTGCCGAAAAAGCCTTACCGCCTGCCCATCGAGAAGCTGACGGGCCCGCGGGTGGCGGATTTCTTCTCCAAGGACGCCGTGATGAACCCGGTGATGGGGAAGGCCGGCGACCGGCTGGGGAAAAACCTGGCGCACGAAACCGAGTTCCTGCTGGGTTCGCTATGACCGAGTATTCCGTCAGCGTAGCCGAAACGGCCGGGTTCGCGGATGCCGTCACGCCGGCGATGAGCGTCACCGTCCGCGAGCGCATCATCCGCGCCGTGGGGGCCAGGCTCGCCGGGGTCACCATCGCCAACGGCTACGCCACCGACATCGGCGGCAACGTCCACCGGGCGGTCAAGCACCACGACCTGGGCGGCCTGCCGGCGGCGGTCGTCTGGCCGCAGCCCGAGGAGGTCACGCGCAAGGTGGGCGGCAAGGTCCACCTAAAGCTGCCGATCCGGGTGGAGGGCCTCGCCGAGTACGGCGCCGCCAACCCGAGCGTCGTCTCCGAGCGGATCCTCGGCGACCTGGTCAGGATCATGACGAGCCGCGCGTCGATCGCCGCCGTCACCGCCGGCCTGGCAGACGACGTGGAGTATGCCGGGGGCGGCACCGACGAGTACCCCGACGAGGAAACGCAGACGGTGGGCGCGTCCGCCCTGTTCCACATCACTTACCGGATTTTGTCCGGCGACCCTTTCGAGCAATAGGAGGCCTAAG
>JBFYWT010000186.1:0-7374 GCA_041310895.1 Desulfobacteraceae bacterium
ACGGCGGCGGCCCGGAGGCCGGCGGGGGAGCGATCCGCGTGCAGGTCAAGTTGTTCAACCTGGTGGCGCGGGAGCTCGGGCCCGGGTTTCTGGCTCGCGGGATACGGGTCGAGGGCGGGGACCTCAGGGATTTCCTCGAACGGATGGGGCCGGGTCTGAAGTCGATCTGCCGGGCGGTGCAATGGGACGGCCGTCCCCTGGCGTGTGAGGCCGCCGCCGGGGCGCTGCCGGGCGATGCCCCGGTTCTGCTGCGGCTGGCCGAAGCCGCTCCCGATTAGGCGGCGGCGAGCTTCCCCCCCGGTTGGCAAACACCCTCTTCCCGAGACGGCTCCTCCCCCGCCTGCCGCAGCGCCTCTTTGCGGATGCGCTCGAACCGGCGTTCGAGGCTGAGAAAGGCGTCCACCACCGCGGGGTCGAAATGGCTGCCCCGCAGCTCGGAAATGATCTCCCGCGCCCGTTCGTGCGAAAAAGCTTCCTTGTAGAAGCGCTTGCTGGTGAGAGCGTCGTAGACATCGGCCACGGCCACGATCCGGGCCGCGAGGGGGATTTCACACCCTTTCAGACCCGCGGGGTACCCGGATCCGTCCCATTTCTCGTGGTGGTGGTAGGCGATCTCACGTCCCAGCTGCAGAAAGGAGCGGCCTTCGATCTGGGATTCGATGGCAGCCAGCGCATCCCCCCCGAAGCGGGTGTGGCACTTGATCACCTCGAACTCCGCCGCGGTGAGCCCGCTCGGTTTGAGGAGCACCGCATCCGGAATGCCCACCTTGCCGATGTCGTGCAGGATCGACGACTGGTAGATCTCCTCGACGAAATCCGGATCGATCGCCTCCCCGGCGCCGGGCCGCGCAGCCATCTCCTCCGCCAGCAGGCGGGCGTATTCCCGGATCCGCTCCAGGTGGGTACCGGTGCCCTCGTCCCGGTACTCGGCCAGTTTGGCCAGCCCGAGGATGGTGGCGGCCCGGGCATTCTGGAGCTTGCGGTAGGATTCCAACAGATCGAGCTCAAGCTTTTTCTTTTCCGTGCGGTCCCGCAGCATCCCCCGGAAGCCGATCGCGGCCCCACCGTTCGCCCGGCGCAGGGCGACCGAGGCTTCGATGAAGCGCGCCGCCTCCTGCTGGCGCAGCTCGCAGTCGAAGGCCTTGACAGGGCGACCGCTCGCCAGACAGCTCGCGAATGTCGCGGCCAGCTTCTGGTCCGAGTCTCCGTTCAGGAACTCCCGGATGTTCCGCCCCAGCAGATCCGCCTTGGGAACTCCGAGGAAGCGGCTGGTCGCATCGTTCACGAAGACGAAGCGGCCCTGCTGGTCCACCTCGTAGTAGCCCTCCTCGATCGTCTCAAGGATGTTCCGATATTTCTCCTCGCTTTCCCTGAGGCCCTGCTCGGCCCGGTTGCGCTGGTTGATCGTGAACTGGACGTGGGAGCCGAAGATGAGGAACAGGCAGAGCGCGATGATCCGCATGCTCATGTCCCCGACGTTGGGGCCGAGGATGTTGCGGTAGAAGCTGATCTCCGAAGGGGCGAAGATGTTGAGCAGCGCCTCCAGGGCCCAATAAATGATCGCCAACACGATGGCGGTCAGGACCATGGAATCGGCCATGGCCGTTTTGCTCATCCATCGCCGCTGCCGGGCGCGCATGACACCCCCTGAAAAATTTGACCCTCTGCAATAAGCTTGATAAAATTTAACTGTCGCTAGGGATAAGTCTATCAGAAAACCCCACGGAAGGAAACCGCCCCATGGCCTCGCGTCTGAAACAGTACCTGCTCATCGCCGCCGCGGGCGCGGCGCTCTATTTTCTGCTCACCCACCATATCGTTTTCCACGGTGAGGAGGCGAACTTCATAAAGAACATCTACCTGCTCAAGAAATCCAAGATAGACCTGCACGAGACCTTCGTCAGCCTGAACCAGAAGAGCCCCGATGCCATCATGAAGGTCACGGTGCTGCGGGAGAACGGCATCGGCGAGCTGTTGGTTGAAATCGGCATCATCACTGATGAGGAGCGCCGGCGGCTGGAGGCCAAGTACCGCTGAGGCCGTCGCCCGGCTTTACTCCGGGGGGGCGACGATCGCATTGAGCTGAAGCGTCAGCGGCCGGTCCTCCTCGCCCTCGCCCGTGAACCGGATGGGGCCGGGGCGCCGGTAGCAGTCCTCCCCCTCGCAGGCCGCCAACCACTTGCCCGCGTGGGCCTTGAACACCTGCATCGCCACCGAGTTCACGTCCACCAGCGCCTTTTCGATCACCAGGGCGAGCTTCCCCTTGCGCTCCTCCAGATGCATGAGGGGGGCGATGGGGATGCCGACCGGCTCCCAGGCGGCAAAATCGCGCTCCAGGTTGCGGATGGCCGCCATCTGTCCGGTCGCCCCGTTGGCGATCAGGCTGAAGGCGGTCAGTCCCAGGTTATAGGTGTAGGTGCAGTCGAACTTGGTCGGGTCGTGGCCGCGGCCGTCGTAGCCGTAGAAATGCTCCTGGACCTTGAAGCTGGGAACGGTCTTCTTGTAGATTTTGTCGATCACCTCCGGCAGTTTCTCCTCGGGTCCGATCAGGCCGGCCCGCTCCAACTCCTGGCGCAGAGTCTTGGCGGAGATGATGGCCGCCTTGGTCAGCAGGAAGTGCCCCTTGCCGAAATTCTGAAAGAGCGCTGGCCCGAATCGATCGGGGTCCAGGCCCGCCTTCGCGAGCGCCTTGCGGAAATAGGCCGCGTCGATGCCGATTTTGTAGATCCCCTTCTCCTTCAGAATGTTCAGGTAGTCCTGCACCAAGCCCATGAGCACCCGCTCGGTGTGGATTTGGGAGAACTGGAAATTGCCGTGGCTGTCGCGCTCGGTCAGCAACCCTTCCTGAAAGAACTCGGGCAGATCGTTGAAAAGGTCCTCGTCGCGCGTGTTCCACAGCCGGAAGGCGGAATCGTCCCGGGAGCGCTGGGCCAGCCGGTGCAGGTACTCGAGCTTGCCCTGCAGCGACGGGAAGGCGGAGTGGAAGTCCCGGTCATGGGTGCGGTTGTACTCGGCGATGATGGTGTTCAGCTTCATGATGAACACCTCCACCTCGTTGATGAACTCCAGCACCCCCTCCGGGATGACGATGATCCCGTAATTCTTGCCGGCCGCCGCCCGCTGGACGATCCCCTCGCAGATCAGCCGGGAGAGGTGACGCAGGGTCATCCCGAAGGCGGTGTAGTCGAGGCGGTTCTCCCGGCCCGCCTTTTCCAGGCGCTCCTCGTCGACAAAATCCACCAGATCCTCGCCGATGACGGTCATGTTGGGGTGGGCCTGCAGGGCCACCTCGAGTGCAAGGTGGCTCGCGACCCGGCCCATGACCTTGCAGACATGGTAGTACTTGATATCGGAGCTGGCGTCGTTGGCGAGTCCGGCGACCGCGTTGGCAAAGGCCCGCGCGGCGGTGTGAAACCCGAAGGAGACCGCGCACAGCACGTGGCCGTCGTCGTCGCACACCTGAATGTCGCCGTCGATCGTCTTGGGGACACCGATCACCTGGATCCCGTCCGCAAGCATCTCCTGGGCCAGGAAGGCGGCGTTGGTGTTGGAATCGTCGCCCCCGACGATCACCAAGGCGTCCAGGTTCAGGCCCTTGCAGGTGGCTTTGGACAGGTCCACCTTCTGGCGCGAGTCGATCTTGGAGCGCCCGGTCTTGATCATGGTGAACCCGCCCAGGTTGCGGTAGCGGTCGACCAGCTCGAGGGTGATTTCGATGCTCTCGTTTTCCACGACCCCGTCGGGACCGACCAGGAAACCGAACACGCGGTTTTCGGGGTTGACTCGCTTGGCGGCGTCGAAGAGCCCGGCGATCACGTTGTGACCGCCCGGCGCCGGGCCGCCGGAAAAGACGATCCCGATGTTCCGCCGGCGCGAGCAGTTTTCGGCCGCCTCGGGCGCGAGCTCCGCACGGCCCGTGACGATCTGGACCTTGTTGGCGATGATCCCCGGCAACCGGCGTCGGGCCTCCGGGTCGATGCTGAAGCGGTAGCGATCGATCTCTTCCAGCACGGTAAAGGGGCTTGAGAAGACCTTGCAGATCGGCGGCACGAAGGCCCGCCGCTGCCTGAGTTCGAAGCTGGCATCCTCCACCGCCGCCTTGACCGTGGGGTGGTTGAGAATCTGATCCAGACTGAGCGCTTTCGTCCCTGCCATGCAGCCCCTCCCTCCGGCGTCACGTGTGTACCGACCCGCAGTTATGCCATTATGTAATCAGACGGTTAGCATAGCGGCCGGAGCTCCCCGGTGTCAAGATGATTCACGGCGGAGGCCCCTCGCCGGGCGCGATCCGAATTTCCGGAACCCTGCGGCGGGTAGGGCGATCGCACCGCCATCGCGCTTTACATCGCCCCTGTTTTCGTATAGGGGCTTGTGAAGTGTGGCGGCGTTCACCTGCAACCGGAGCCTATCGTGGCGGAACCCACTCCACCCGTTGAAGTCGTCTGCCCCAAATGCCGCCGCACGCAGATCGTCTATATCCCCAAGGAGGCTGTTCCCGTGTGCCCGGACTGTCAGGTGAAGATGGTCCTGCGCGAAATCCTGCGGGAGGGCAAATCCTACTGAGGTCACCCCACTCCTTCACTCAAACCCGGGAGGCAATTATGCGAAGACGAATGATGGCGGCTCTGATGTGCATGGCCGGCCTGATGATGGCCGGTCCCCTTTTCGGCGGCGACATCGAGCTCGCCAAAAAATCGGCCCTGGAAGGCATTCTGAAGGCGGGCGAGCTCAAGGTCGGGTTCGAATCCGGTTACATGCCCTTCGAGATGACGGACAAATCCGGAAACTTCGTCGGCTTCGATATCGACATGGCCAAGGAGATGGCCAAGGCCATGGGGGTCAAGTTCGTGCCGGTCAACACCGCCTGGGACGGGATCATCCCGGCGCTGGTCACGAAGAAGTTCGACATCATCATGAGCGGCATGACGGTCACCCAGGAGCGCAACCTGAAGATCAATTTCGCTGACCCCTACATCGTGGTGGGCCAAACCGTCATCATCAACAAAAAGCACGAGGGCAAGGTGAAATCCTACCGGGACCTGAACGACCCCAAGTTCACGGTCACCTCCAAGCTGGGGACGACCGGCGAGCAGTCGGTCAAACGGCTGATCCCCAAAGCCAACTACAAGTCCTTCGAAGAGGAGGTGACCGCGGCGATGGAGGTGGCCAGCGGCAAGGCCGACGCCTTCGTCTACGACCTGCCGTTCTGCGTGGTCTTCATGGCGCAGCAGGGCAAGACCGGTCAACTCGTGTTTCTGGACAAGCCCTTCACCTACGAGCCCCTGGCCTGGGGGGTGCGCAAGGGCGACCCGGATTTCCTGAACTGGCTGAACAACTTCCTCGCCCAGGTGAAAAACGACGGGCGCTATGAGCGCATCTACAACAAGTGGATCAAGAGCACGAACTGGATCGACGACATCAAGCAGTAACCCTTGGCCGCCCGGGGATGAAAGGGCAGCCGGCATCCCCGGGCGAGGTGGCGCCCGCATGCGATCACCGTCAACGCCCCCGATTCTGAAGCGCCCCACGTCCTATTATGTCGGCGCGGCCGCCTTTTTTGTGGCCCTCTTCGGCCTGCTGGCGGCGCTCTACGTGGCCACCATGCAGGTGGATTACGTCTGGCGCTGGAACCGCATCCCGCAGTACTTCGTCTACCGGCAGAAGATCGAAACGCGCGTCGAGGCGGACGGCGAGATCACCGCGGTCGCCCCGCGCGGGGACCGGCGGCTTCTCACGCTCAGGAGCGAGGAGGGGGAGCAGATTCTCGATGTCCCGGCCGAGGGTCTGCGCGTGGCGAAGGGGGACAGCGTCTATGCCGGAGACGTCCTGGCGGTCGAGGAGCACTGGCGGGTCGGGCTTCTGATTCAGGGGCTCTGGCTGACGATCCAGGTGAGCATCATCGCCACCGTGCTCGGGGTGGTGATCGGGCTCTTCGCGGGGATCGCACGCGTGTCCAAGAACCCTCTCTTCCGCTGGTCGGCCCTGACGTATGTGGAGTTCATCCGAGGCTCGCCCCTTCTGGTTCAGATCTTCATCTGGTATTTCGTGCTCGGCACCCTCTTCAACTCGATCCTCGCCAAGCAGGGCTTCCAGCAGATCCCGCCCCTCTGGTACGGGGTGGCGGCCATGGCCACCTTCGCCGGGGCCTACGTGGCCGAAATCGTCCGGGCCGGGATCCAGTCCATCCACCGCGGGCAGAACGAAGCGGCGCGCTCGCTCGGGATGAGCTACCCGCAGGCCATGATCCACGTCATCCTGCCCCAGGCCATCCGGCGCATCCTGCCGCCGCTCGCCGGTGAGTTCATCAGCCTGATAAAAGACTCCTCGCTGCTCGGCATCATCGCGATCCGCGAGCTCACCAAGGCCACCCGCGAAATCGTGACGGTCAGCCTGCAGGCGTTTGAAATGTGGTTCATCTGCGCCCTGCTCTACCTGATCCTGACCTTCAGCCTCTCCATGTGCGTGAAATACCTGGAGCGAAAGATCGTTGTCTGATGATCGACGTCACCCGCCTCACCAAGACCTTCTGGCTCCCGCACCGGGTGGACGCCCTCGTGGACGTGAGCCTGTCGATCGCCGCCGGCGAGGTGGTGGTCGTCATCGGCCCCTCGGGCTCCGGCAAGAGCACGCTCCTGCGCTGCCTGAACCGGCTGGAGACGGCGGACTCCGGCCATGTCTTCATCGACGGCATCGACGTCCTCGACCCGAAGACCAACATCAACCGGGTGCGGGCCGAGGTGGGGATGGTGTTCCAGTCCTTCAACCTCTTCCCCCACAAGTCGGTCCTCGACAACATCACGCTCGCCCAGCGCGTCGTGCGCCGGCGCTCCCGGGCGGAGGCCTTGCAAAAGGCCGAGGCCCTCCTCGCCAAGGTCGGGATCCGGGAAAAGGCCGGGGCGTACCCGGACCAGCTCTCCGGCGGGCAGCAGCAGCGCGTGGCCATCGCCCGGGCGCTCGCCATGGACCCCAAGGTCATGCTCTTTGACGAGCCCACCTCCGCCCTGGACCCCGAGATGATCGGCGAGGTCCTGGAGGTCATGAAAACACTCGCCCGCGAAGGCATGACCATGGTCTGCGTGACCCACGAGATGGGGTTCGCCCGCGAGGTGGCCGACCGGGTGGTCTTCATGGACGCCGGGGCGATCGTCGAAACCGGGACTCCGGAGCACTTCTTCGTCAACCCCGAACATGAGCGCACGAAGCTGTTTTTAAGCCAGATACTCAAGTAAAATGCCTATAATGCTCTAAAATGCCTAGTGTTATGTCCCATGAATAACTTTACTAAGTCTGCTCAGTTTATTTAAGATGGAATCGGCAGTGGCCGTCCAGGCAAACGGATTTGCTTTGGCGTTATAAGTTTTGACAAAGTGATCG
>JBFYWT010000189.1:0-34625 GCA_041310895.1 Desulfobacteraceae bacterium
GCGGCAACAGGAGCTGCAGAAAAAGTTCCGTGCGCAGGAGGCTGACCTGAAGGCGAATCAGGAGCGGATCGCCAAGAGCCATGAAAAGCTGCGCTCGGTCAAGACCAACAAGGAGTATCAATCCGGGCTGAAGGAGATCGACGATCTGACCCTCATCGGCTCGAAGCTGGAAGACGAAATGATCGCCTGCCTGGACGAGATTGAGGCCGCCCAGTCCTTTCTGAAAGAGAACCAGGCGCAGGGCGAGCGTCACGCCGCGGAAATTCGCATTGAAATGGATCAGGTGCGGGAAGAGGCGCAAGCGGCGCACGCCCGCCTTGCAACGGTGCGGGCCCAGGCCGAGGAGGTCGCGGCGCAGGTCCCGCCCGATCTTCTGGCCTTGTACCGCCGGATCCGGGACCGCAAAAGCGACGGCGTCGCGCTGGTCGAAGTTCGTGCGGCCGTCTGCGGGGGCTGCCATGTCAACATCCCGCCCCAGATGTACAACGAGCTGCAGCGGCGGAATCACTTGAAGAATTGCCCCAACTGTGACAGAATCATTTACTGGGACGATGACGAGGAGCGGTCGGAGGAGCCTGGGTGATCGCCGGTGCGCATGCGCCGGAGGAAAGTCCGAACACCGCAGGGCAGGGTGCTCCCTAACGGGGAGTCGCGGCGACGCGAAGGAAAGTGCAACAGAAAGTACACCGCCTTCGGCGGCCCCCCCCTCGCGGGGGCTGCTGCCGGGGGTAAGGGTGAAACGGTGCGGTAAGAGCGCACCAGTCCCCCGGGCGACCGGGGGGCTCGGCAAACCCCACCCGGTGCAAGACCAAATAGAGGGGCGTTCGAGGGTGGCCCGCCCAAGCCCCCGGGTAGGTCGCACGAGGTGCCGGGCAACCGGCATCCCAGAGGAATGATCACCGCCCGGTCCGGGGTGACCCGGCCCGGGAACAGAATTCGGCTTACGGGCTGCTCCGGCCGCCCGCTCCCGTCCGACACCCGGCCAAAACCCTTCATACGCATATCATGGACCACAGACGCTCATCGACCTCCCCCGCGACGGAGTCAGACGCCGACGCCTTTACGGCCAAGGTGCCTATCTTTTCCCAGGACTACCTTAAATGCAACCTTTTCATCGCCGGTCCAGAGCACCCGTCGGGGGCCTTCACCCAGAAATTTTACTCCACGCTGGCCTCGGCCTCGACCCTGCTCGAGGATTTCCTGGACTACCACGGCGCCAAGAACAACAAGGACTGGTACTTCTTTCGCGAGCTGACCGCCGCGATGCGGCACATCGGTCTGGCGTCCAACTTTCAGAAGCACATCTCGAACCGGCTCCAGTACTACGACCTGCCGGACAGCGCCGAATTCAAGAGCGACGGAGAAGCGGCGCTTGATTTCCTGAACCAAAGCCTGCGGCAGACGGCGCCG
Source organism: Desulfobacteraceae bacterium (assembly GCA_041310895.1). GTDB lineage: Bacteria > Desulfobacterota > Desulfobacteria > Desulfobacterales > SpSt-501 > SpSt-501. Next base: position 1,411 of record JBFYWT010000189.1, read on the forward strand.
GTCGTTCTGGAAGAGGCGTGCCGGCTCGGCATCGCCCTGCCGGCCGGCCGCTTCCGCGATGAAGATTTTCCCAGCCTGCAGACCTCGACCCTGCTCACCTACGACATCGACGACGAGAACAAGGACCAGGAGAAGCAGCACATCGTCAAGATCGCCAGCGAGTTTCTGAACATTTTAAAAAGCTTCGACCAGATCAAGTTCTACGAGCGTTACAGCCTGGCCGAGATCCGGGCGATCATCCCGGAGAAGATCAACGAGGTCGAGATCCGCCGTTACGAAATGCTGGTGCACAACCTGCAATCCTCCTTCGATACCTACGTCATCCACGGCGGGTTCCAGTTCGGCAACCGCAAGCTCAAGCAGCTGCGGGGGTTTTTCTCGGTGATTTTCCACCTGTTCCAGATGGTGGGGCGCCTGCTGCATTTCTACGAGCGGCACCTGCATGCGGCGGGGTACAAGAACACGTACAAACGGGTCCAGGAGCAACTCGCGGCCCTGATTGATCCGGCCCGGTTGCTCGACTGCACCATCAACTACGGCCTCTACTACGTCTGCCATTTCCTGGTGCTCGGCAAGGAACACGCCCGCATGATTCTCAACGAGAACATCGAGCGCTCCTCGGTCCGGGTCGGAGTGCCTCAAAAGCTCGGGTTCCACTCCCGGCCCAGTCTGCTGGTTGCGAAAATCGTCCAGCACTACGGCGGGCAGGTGGAGCTCGTGGTCGGCGCGGACCGTTTCGATGCCGGCAGCGTCCTCGACATGCAATGGGCGGGCGGCAAGATCCAGAAGGAAAACATCAAGGATGTCGTCTTCGAGGGCGACGCCCGCACCTTGAAGGATATCGAGATCCTGGCGGGGGTCAACTACGGCGAAGACCTGATGGGAAAGGGCATCCCCCTGCCCAGAGAGCTCAAGTATCTTAAGTAGTGTCCTCCAGAAATGGTGGATTACGGCCCCGGCCAAGGCCGCAGCGATTGCGCCACCGCAGGCGGTGTAAGACATCGTCGAGGATGGCGAAGAGCGAGAACGCCGGCATTGGCTGGAAGACGCCGTTTGTGGATGGACCCAAAGCAGGGGCGGTGCCGCGCGGCCGCTCCGCGACCTCGGGAGAGGCTTGATTCCCATGGCATTTGCGTTGATCGTGGCGGCCGGGAAGGGAACACGTCTGCCTGGGGCGCAGTCCAAGCAATATCGGCCCCTGGCCGGAGTGCCGGTCCTCACCCGCACCCTCTGCGCCATGGAGGCGTGCGACGGCCTTTTCCAGGACATCGTCCTGGTGGTTTCCCCCGCGGACATCGACTATTGCCGGGATGGCATCGTGGCTCCGGCCGGGCTGAAGACACCCGTACGCCTTGTGGCCGGCGGGGAGCAGCGGCAGGACTCGGTCTACAACGGCTTGTGCGCCATCGCATCCGCAGAGGGCGTTGTGGCCATCCACGACGGGGTCAGGCCCCTGGTGCCGCCGGCCGTCGTGCGCGGTTGTGTCGCCGCCGCCCGTCGGCACGGCGCTGCCGTTGCGGGGCTGCCGGTCTGGGACACCGTCAAGCGCTGCGGGCCGGACGGCGTGATCGAATCGACGCTGGCGCGCGAGGGCATCTGGATCGCCCAGACGCCCCAGGCCTTTCGCATCGGGCTGATCCGCCGCGGCCACGAGGAGGCGCGGCGCGAGGGGTTTTGCGGGACCGACGACGCCGCGCTCCTTGAGCGTCTGGGGATCCCCGTTCACCTCGTCCCCGGCAGTCGCCGGAACATCAAGATCACCACCCCTGAGGACCTGCGCCTGGCCGAAGCCCTGGCCGCCCACCCCGGAGCGGATTGACAGGGCCGTTCCGGGTTCTTACGATAGCCGCCGAATGACCGGCGGTGGTCACCGGCGTTCACCCCACCTCAAACAAGGAGCCATTGACATGCAGCCGCCCCCCCCCACGGGCACAGGAGAAAGAGATCTGGCCGGCGAGGCCTATTTGAGGCAGTTGCGCAAAACCTTTGAAGAGCTGCCCCACGACATTCCGCTGCTGCTGTTTGCCGATCGCGGCCCGGACGATGTGTTCGTCGGGGCCACGCGCCAGGTCATTCGGGCCTTCCGCGAGTTGAGCCCCCGCATTACGCTCAAGGAGTACGGCCTGGATCACGAGCTGGCCCGTCGCTACCACGTCACCCTCTCGCCGACCCTTTTGATCGCCCCGGAGCGGTATTCCATCCGGTGGCTCGGGGCCCCGATGGGCGAAGAAGCGCGTACGCTGCTCGAAACCTTCATGCTGGTGGGCCTTGGGCAGAGCCAGCTGACGGAGCAGTCCCGCAAGGTGCTCCAGCGCATCGATTCGCCGCGGCAGGTCAAGGTCTTCGTCAGCGCGACCTGCCCCTACTGCCCGCAGCAGGCCGTCAACGGCGTCAAGGCCGCCATCGAGCGGCCCGAGCACGTATCGCTCGAGATCGTCGACATCCAGTCCCAGGTCGAGCTTGCCAACCGCTACGCCGCCCACAGTGTGCCGATGGCCTTCGCCAACGAGGTGCTCATCGGCCACGGGGCCCAGGCCGAAGAGGTCTTTATGCTCTCGCTTCAGAAGCTCGAGGCGCAGACGATTTTTATCCCCGAGAGCGACGCCGAGCAGGTGGAAGCCGATCTTGTGATCGTGGGCGGGGGTCCGGCGGGCCTGACGGCCGGCATCTACGCCGTGCGCAGCGGCCTGCGCACGGCGGTCATCGAGCGGCAGGCCCTCGGAGGTCAGGTGGCCACCACTCCGATCGTCGAAAACTACCCCGGCTTCACCTCGGTCGGCGGCAAGACCCTGGTGGACATCATGGTGAGCCATGCGCTTCAATACGTCCAGATCTTCCAGGGAGAGGGGGTGCTGGACATTCAGCACGGGCATCCGATCATGGTCCAGACCAGCCGCCGCAAATTTCTGACCAAGGCGCTCCTGCTCGCCACCGGCGCCACCCACCGGCATCTGAACGTCCCCGGGGAGACGCGCCTGGCCGGGCGTGGCGTCAGCTACTGCAGTACCTGCGACGGGCCGCTGTTCAAGGGCAAACGCGTCCTCATGGTCGGCGGCGGCAACAGCGCCGTGACCGAGGCCTTGTATCTGCACCACATGGGCGTCAAGGTCACGCTGGTTCACCGCCGCGACCGCCTCCGGGCCCAGGAAGTCCTGGCCCGGCAGCTGACCGAAAACAACATCCCGATTCTCTGGAACACCGAAATCCAAGAGATCCGCGGGGAGGAGCGCGTGCGGGAGGTCCTGCTGCTGGAAAACCGCAGCCGGAAAACCACTACGCTCCCGACCGACGGGGTCTTCATCGCCGTCGGCTACGAGCCGGCCGTGGAGCTGGCCGCCAAACTGGGCCTCCCTCTCAACGAGGACGGCTACATCCAGCACGACGGCAAGCACCGCACCCAGCTGCCGGGGATCTACTCCGCAGGGGATGTCGAAGGCGGCTACAAGCAGATCGTGACCGCCGCGGGCCAGGGCGCCGAAGCCGCCATGACCATTTTCTCCGACCTGATCAACCCGTATTGGCTGAAGAAAACGGCAGCCGTTAAGTGATTGGCGTACGGGTGGCAAAGTACATCCGGGGACGGTATCGGAATCGGTATCGGCCTTTCAGTGTCCCGCACGGATTCTGCCGGGCTTTTTTTCCGGAAGCCAAAAATATCGATACCGATACCGACTCCGACCCCGATGGGTGCTGATTCCTCCTTTTTTTAGTAAGATCAATTGAAGGGGTTCAGCGCCCATGCGTCTCACGCCTACCCGGCACCGGGCAGCAGTCCGCCGGCACTGCCGATCTCGGCTGCCGGCTGGGATACGACGAGCCGGCATCCCACTTCACGCCCGGCATCGAGCGCCCGGCGATGGGCGAGCAGGGCCGCTTGTCCCACCCGGGCCGTGCGCGGATGGCGGCACTTGAAGTATCGCTCCAGAGCGGGATCGTTCGCCGCCACCAGGGCGGTGGAGGCTATCGCCCCGGTTCCGCGGCGGCCGGCCTCGAGGCGGGTGCGAAAACCCTCGACCACGCCCACACCAAAGAGGTCACGCCCGCAGCGGCCGGGGGCGGCCCGTCGGACAAAGCGCGCCCACTCCTCCGCGATCACCCGTTGAATGAACGCGTGCACATAAGCGGCCGTCCGGAGATGGGAGGCGGTGCCGCTGATCTCGAGCACGCGCCCCATGCGGCCTTTTTCGATGACGTAGGCGGGAACCCAGATCGGCATCACGAAGTAGAAATCGCGCAGCAGAGCGGCCAGGTGGTAAAAGGCCCGGTAGTGTCGCAGCGCCGGCCGCCCAACGAAGACGCTGAAAAACTCGCGCGGCTGACCGGAGACGCGCGCCGTGGTCTCACGGCCGGCCATGAGCTGGTGGGCTTTGAACATGGCCGCTTCGGCTTCGTGCGGGTTGCTGCTGCCGGCCAGCGCCAGAAGCTTGCGGATGCGGCGGAGTTGTCGGTCGTTGCCGCCCGCGGCGGCCTGCCGGACACGCTCGCTCGCGAGGGGGAATCTGCCGGATGCCTGAGGCTCCGCGCCGAGCAGCCCGCAGGCCTGGTGGAAGAGGGGGCCGTGGGGTGCTTCGCCGCCGGCGCCCAGCACCTCGTCGGCCAACTGGTGGGCCATCTCGTGAAAGAGCACCTCGCGCACCGCCTCCCAGGGATGCCGGAAAACCAGGCTGCGGCTCAGGCGGATCTCGCGCCGGTCGGCCGACCAGGAGCCCCAGCGGGAAGCGCTGTCGACCAGCAGAAAGAGCGGCGGATCCAGGTGGCGGCCGACCGCGGGGTCCAGCATGCGGCGGGCGCACTCCCATTCGCAGAGGAGCCCGTGCAGAATGCGGCCTTCGCGTTCAGCGGCCGCTTCCGGCCGTGGGTCGAATTCCAGTCGCTGGTACGGCGGGCGGCTCATGTTGCCTGCCCGGGTCCAGGCGCAATTCCGCGGGGGGCCTTCATATGCGGCACAGGCGCTCGGCCGCCTCGGCCAGGGTGGCATGGGTCTTGGCGAAGCAGAAACGCAGGACACGGTGGTCCTCGCCGTTGTGGTAGAACACCGAGGGGGGGATGGCGGCCACGCCGTGCTCCCGCGTCAGCCGGCGGGCAAACGCGACATCCGGCTCGTCGCTGATCGCGTCATACGCGAGCATCAGGAAGAAGGTGCCGTGGCAGGGGAGCGGCCGGAACCGGGACCCGGCGATGCGGCCCAGGAAAAAATCGCGCAGGGACTGGTAGTGCGCCGCCAGAGCGCTGATGGGGCCGGGGTTCTGCAGGAAGTCGGCAAAGGCATGCTGCATCGGTGTGTTGACCGAAAAGACCAGGTACTGGTGGATTTTCTGCAGCTCGGCCGACAGCGGGCGCGGGGCGAGGCAGTAGCCGACCTTCCACCCGGTGGCGTGGCAGGTCTTGGCAAAAGAGCTCACCACGAAGGTGCGCTCGCGCAGCTCGGGGTGGCCGGCGAGGCTGCAGTGAGCACGCCCGTCAAATACGATGTGCTCGTACACCTCGTCGCTCAGCAGCAGGACCCGGGTGCCGCGCAGGATTTCCGCCAGCCGGTCGAGATCCCGCGGGTCGATAACCGAGCCGCTCGGGTTGTGCGGGAAATTCAGAATCGCCAAGCGGGTGCGGGGGGTGATGCTGTGCTGGAAGGCCTGCCAGTCGATGCGGTAGGAAGGATAGTGAAGGGGAACGAAGACCGGGCGGCCGCCGCTCAGGCTGACCATGGGGAGGTAGCAGTCGTAGGCCGGCTCGAGAATGATGACCTCCTCCCCGGGGTGGACCACGGCTGTGATGGCGGCAAACAGAGCTTCCGTGGCCCCGGCGGTGATGGTGATCTCCGTCGCGGGGTCGTACGGCGCGTGATAGAGGTCACGAACCTTGGCGCTGATTCTCTCCCGCAGTGCCAGCACTCCTTGCATCGGCGCGTACTGGTTGCGCCCGGCGCGCATGTGCTTCAGCACGAGCTCTTGCAGCGCCGGGTGCGGGTCGAACTCGGGAAACCCCTGGGAGAGGTTGATGGCGCCGTGGGCGTTCGCCAGGTTCGTCATTTCGGTGAATATGGTCAGACCGACGGCCGGCAGTTTAGACGAAATTGACATGGTGTCATCCGAAGGATTGAGTGAGTGGTAGCTGCATTTCGCGCGGCCGCGTCCGGCGCGGCTGTGCGAAATGATGTGTGATAAGGGAAAAGCCTGCGGCTGTCAACCCGGGCCATGCCGCCGGCCGCAGGGCCGGCAAGGCCTTCACGGCAGGGGATGTCATGGATTCAAACCACTATCCGGATCGACCGCGGGTAGCCGTCGGAGCGGTCGTGTTCAAAGACGGCCGGGTGCTCCTGGTGCGCCGGGGGCGGCCGCCGGCCGAGGGGGAGTGGGCCATCCCGGGCGGGAGCGTCGAAATCGGCGAGACGCTGCAGCAGGCGGCCGAACGGGAGATCCTGGAGGAGACCGGGGTCGAGATCCGGGCGGGAGCGCCCTGCTTCAGTTTCGACGTCATTCAAACCGACGCGGCCGGCCGGGTCCGCTTCCACTACGTCATCGTCGATCTATCGGCCGAATACGTAGCGGGTTCTCCCCGGGCGGGCGGGGATGCTGTCGAGGCAGGCTGGATGGGGCCGGCGGAACTTGACCGGTTGGCGGTGAACGCGAACACGGCCGATCTGCTACGGCGAGAATTCGGGTTCGGGTGCTGAGCGCTCCGGCCTACGGTGAGGGCTCGATCTCCACGCGGCGGTTCTGCTCGCGGCCGGCGGGTGTTTCGTTGGCGGCAATCGGGTCCTTGGGCCCCATTCCCAGGGCGGTGATATTGCCCTCGGGTACCCCCTTGCCGACCAGATAGCTCTTGATGGAGTTGGCCCGGAATTGCGATACGCTCAGGTTGTAGGAGATCGTCCCCACGGAATCCGTGTACCCGCGGATGTCGATGCGCAGCTCGGGACGGGTTTTGAGGTAATCGGCGACCTGGTCGAGCGCCCTCATGGCCTCGCGCGTGAGCTCGTTGGAGTTGGGAAGAAATAAAAGGGTCACCTTGCCCCCTGCAAACGGGTTGGCGACCGGAGGCGCGGGGAGGGCGGCGGGGGGCGCCGGTCCGGGCTCGGCCGCCGCCACTTCGGGCAGCGCCGGCGGGGCGGGAGTGGCAAGGTCCGCGGCGGCGCCGCCCCCGGCGGATTCCGTTTGCGGCGCCGCCGCAGGCCCCCGGTAGGTTTGCGGGGCAATTTCTTCGGTTGACCAGCGCCGCGAGCTATCGGTCCGGTACTGGTAGAAAAGCAGCGCGCTGAACCCCGCCAGGAGCAGGAAAACCAAGATCATCACCATCCGGCGGCTGGAAGCGACAGCGGCGGTCAGCGCTTCCAGCGGCGGTGCGGAATTCCCGTCGGCGGCGGGGGCACTCGTCCCTTTTTGAAATTCGGGCAGGCGCAGTTCTTTTTCGCACTCGCGGATGATCCCGACGTTGATCGTGTTCTTGCCGGCCGCATAGCCGGTCAGCAGGGCATGGTCGCAGATGATGTTGATCAGCCGGGGGTAGCCCGAGGAGAAGGCGTGCACGCGCCGCATGGCCTCCGGGCTGAATATCTCGCTGTGGCTGCCGGCCACCTTCAGACGATGGCGGATGTACTCCAGGGTTTCGGCCTCGTTCAACGGCTCGATGTGATGGTGGACGCTGATGCGCTGTCGTACGGCCTTGTTGCGCTCCTCCATCAGGGTCTGGTTGAGCTCGGTCTGGCCGACGAAGAAAATGTTGACGAGCTTGCGGTGTTCGAGCTCGATGTTGGAGAGGAGTCGGATCTGCTCGAGCAACTCATGGTGCAGGCGCTGGGCCTCATCGATGATGAGCAGCACCTTTTTTTCGGTGGCGTAGGCTTTGAGGAGAAATTGCTTGAAATAGATCAGGAAATCGCCCTTGGAAGCGAACCGCCGATTTAAGCGGAATTCATCCGCCAGGATGTTGAAGAAGTCCACCGGGTCCAGACCCGGGTCCGGGATGGTGGCCACGATCGCCGCCACGTCGATGGTCTTGATCAGGAGCTTGATCAGGGCGGTCTTGCCAGTGCCGACATCCCCGGTCAGGAGCAAAAATCCCTTGTCTTCCAGGATTCCGTACTTGAGGGTCGCCAGGGCCTCGGCATGCTTTTCCCCCAGCCACAGGAACTTGGGGTCCGTGGTGATCTGGAAGGGCTTGGCGTTCAGCTGGTAGAGCTTGAGATACATGGCGTGCGCGCCGTTTCAGAGGGACAAGCCCGGGCCCGCCGGCGGCGGGTGTAAGGGTTTCTCAGGAGCGAACGAATCCTCGCCCGTAGTAGAAGTAGAGCACCGCCCAGAGAATCAAAAACAGCACCAAGTAGGCCGTCCGCTGTCGCGACAGTTTGTCGCGGCGGTTTTCGATCAGGTTGACGGAGTTTTTCAGCTCGCGCTTGACGATGTCCAGCTCGCTCATCAGCCCCGGCACGTCGGCGTTTTCAGAATAGGCCACCAGCCGCCTGGATTTTCCCTCGAAATCGCGCACGCTGTATTGGTCGAACATGATTTTTTGCTTCTCGGTAAGGTAGGCGATCTCGTGGATCTCCTTGGCGAGCTCGGCGGCATAGAACTTCCGGTAGGGGTTTTTCTGCGGGGCTTCGCCCAGCTGACGTACCCGCCGATCGATCCCGCCGTTCAAGTCCGCGGAGATGTCGGCGCTGACCCGTTCCAGGTCCCGGATAGTGGCGTGGTTCTTGAGCAGATCCTCACCCGAGAGCGCCGATATGAAGAAAATCAGGAAGGCGGCCGTAAGGCCGCTGGCCACGATTTTTAGGATGAGGATAAGATCGCGATTCAAGCCGGCCATAGCCTCGATACCCCTCCGGAACCCGGTAGGACGTCACATTTAGATAAGTATTAGTTTTTTAACAAAATGAAGTAATTCTATCCGATCGTATGGCGGTTGTCAACCAAAGAGACGAGGGGCGATCCGTCGCCGGGGGCGCCCGGCGCCCATCGCTATAACTGGTTTCATAGGTTTTGAAACCAGTTCTAAGCCGCCGACGGAGCGCTGCGCCGGCTTATTGCAGCACTTTGAACAGGGCGCCCAGGTGCTCGAGATGGGATTGCTCGTCGCGGGCGATCCGGGCCAGCATCTCCCGGCTTGCGGGAGAGGCGGCCCGGTCGGCGGCCCGCTGGTATAGGTCCATGGCCTGAGCCTCGATCGCCATGGCAAGTGCTGCGACCTCCAGCGGGTTTTCGACGTCCGGCCGCTGACGCGCCAAGTACTCCTCGGTCGTGAGCCCCCCTTCCATGGCGGGTGCCAGCCTCCGCCGGTTGAATTCCTCCCGGCCCACCGGAGTTCCGACGAGGGTCGCGTATTCGCCGAGGATCCGCTCCTGGTGTTTAATTTCAATCGCGGCGAGCGTTTCGAACAAGCGCCGGGCTCGGTCGTCTTTCACGGTCGGGGCTACGGTCTGATAAAAGTCCCGCAGCCCCTCCTCGAGCCCGTACGCCGCGATCAGAGTCTCTTCGGCCGACTCCGTGCCCGAGAAGAGGCTCAGGCCCAGCTCCTCCCCGCCGGCTGCGGTTTGGCCCTCCCAGGCCTTGATCCCACCGGACAGGTTGTAAACTTCAGCGAATCCCTTGCCCGCCAGAATCTGGGCCGCAATCCGGCTGCGGCCGCCGACGGCGCAATAAACGATCGTCGGCCGGTCCGGATCGAGCTCGGCAAGCCGGCCGGACAACTCGGGCAGCGGGACGAGCTTGGCCCCCGGCAGGTGGGCCGACGCGTACTCCTCGGGCTGCCGCACATCAAGCAGGGTAAGCGCGCCGGCCGTCTTCGCGCGCATGAACTCCTTGGCCTCCGCCGGGTCGAAGGAATGGACGGGCGTCAGAAATTGTCTCCAGCGCATCGCGTGCCTCCTGTGAAAGAGGTGAACGGAGCGGGGCGCCACGCCGGTTGGGGTCCGAGATTCATTCTTCCGGCGTGTCGCTCACGAAATAGCCGTACTCCCGGGCGTTCACATTGTGGCGTTTTTCCCATCCAATGGTGGATGAGGGCATGGGGCCGTAGTCGTGCCCGGGCCAGACCACGGTCTCATCGGGCAGTTGCATCAACCGGCGAACGGAGGCCGCCAGGGTGGGACGGTGCCCGCCGGGGAGATCGGTGCGGCCGCTGTCGCCGACAAAGAGGGTGTCGCCCGTGAACAGCTGGCCGGCGGCGTATAGGCAGATCCCCCCCGGAGTGTGGCCGGGGGTGTGGATCACCTTGAACACGAGATCTCCCACCGCAAGATCCTGGTCGCCCGCGAGCCGGGAGTCCACCCCGGGGACTGCGGTGGCGTCCAGGGCGTGCATCAGAATCGGTACACCGGTCAAAGCCTTGAGCGCCGGGCCGGCCGCGGTGTGGTCTGCGTGCCCGTGGGTATTTACGATCGCCGTGATCACCAGGCCCTCCTTCTCGGCCTCCGCCACGATCAGCTCCGCGTCGGCCCCGGGGTCGATCACCAGCGCCTGGCGTGTTCGGGGGCATCCCGCCAGGTAGCAAAAGTTGTCCATCTGCCCGACGCCGAGCTGCCTGACGATCATGGGGCCTCCTTAAAAAAATCGACCGGAAAACCGCGCCGGGCCATCCTGATATACGGGCACGGCGCGTAGGCTGAAATTTATGCCATTCCGGACAGGAAATCAAATTTAGGGTTGCATGTATTTATTTTCTTGCGTTTGGGGAAATGAGCGGTTATAGTAGCGTCATTTGCAGAGGCCTGCCTGGATGTGCAGGCCGGTTTCCCTCTGAAGGACGGCTCCACTTGTCGCAATGACAACCTCCAGTTTGGGAACGAAAGAAAATCAAGAAAGGAGGATGTCAGCATGGCAACTGGAACGGTCAAGTGGTTCAACAGCGCCAAAGGTTACGGCTTCATCGCGCAGGAAAACGGCCCCGATGTGTTCGTTCATCACAGCGGGATCAATGCCACCGGGTTCAAAAGCCTGAATGAAGGTGACAAGGTGACCTTCGACATTCAGCAGGGTCCCAAGGGCCCGTCGGCTGTTAATGTCGTGGTGTCCTAAGAATTCGAGGAGTTGAGGGCATTCTTTCCACGCGTGGAGGGAATGCCCTTTTCTTTTGACGAGAACCGGAGCACACGACGCCACCCGGGTCGGGTTCCCGCACGGGACAGCACCGGCCGGGGGAGCGTGAGCAAGCGAGGGCGAATTGGCGAGAATCAACTATAAATTCAACAAGCGGCAGAAAGAGCTCGAAAAGAAAAAGAAGAAGGAAGAGAAGCTGCAGCGCAAACGGGAACGCGGTGAAACCCAGCCCGAGGCGGAGGCGGTGCTCGACCCGGTTGCACAGGAGCCCGAACAGGGCTGAGCCTTTCGCCGCAGGCGTGCCGCCAGCCTGCACCTGCCGTCCCGTCCGCGCCCCAGCGGTATGCGCCCACGGGACCTGCTCCGCGCTCGATCGCCGTTCCTCCTGCCGTTGCGGCAGCACTTCGCGATTCCCGGGTACGATCGGCCTTGCTCCCCCTTCCTTTGAAACGTGCCCGCCTCGCCCGACGGCGGGCGTGCCCGGCAGCCCCTTTCCTCCCCGGTCCCCGCGCCGGCCCCTGCGAGCTTCCTTCCGGGTGATTGCGGTCAGTGCCAGTCGATCCGCGGGGCGGCGGAGTCCGCAATGTATCCGGCGAAACTGAACGCCGAGGTAAAGGCCGGGGAAACGGCGTTCAGCACATGGGTCGACGCTTCGGCGTGCTCTATCAGAAAGTCCATCACGAGCTCGTCGGTCTCCGTGTTGAGGAGCTGGGCGCGGATTCCGGGCCGCGTGAAGCGGCCGAACCGGCCGCGGTCGAGGCGCCGGACCAGTTTCGCCGCCTGGGCGATGAAATAGCGTCGCTGGTACTTGCGCATCTCCTCCAGCGCAAGCTGCCGAAAGTTGAATCGGTTCCGCAGGAAAAGCCGCGCCTCTCGTCCGATGATCTCCAGGCACTCGCCGGCGTCAAAGCGCACGCCGGCAGCGTAGTTCTCGCGCCAGAAGGCGGGGATGGCTGTGGGCCCGATCTTGACATGCCCGTCCACGGTTATCGTGAAGTGGACGCCGAGAAAGGGGTTCTGCAGGTTCGGCACGGGATAGACGTGGCGGCGCAACAGTCCGTCATCGCGGTAGCGCAGGTAGAGCCCCTTGAAGGGGATCATGGTGTAACCGCGGGCCGCGCCGAAATGGCGGGCGACCCGGTCGGCGTAGAGCCCCGCGGCGTTAAAGAGGTAGCGGCACCCGATCCGTTCGCGGTCGGTCAGGACGGCCCCGGGCGCTCTTCCGACCACGCGCCGGCCGAACCGGATTTCGACCTGTTTGGGAAACCGGGACGCGATGTGGCGGCAGACCCGGATCGGGTCCACCGTGCTCGTGGTGGGGGAGAACAGTGCCGCCGCGACCGTCCGCGCGTTCGGCTCGATCTCGGAGAGCTCGCGTGGGTCGATCAGCGCGAGCGCAACCCCGTTCTTTTCGCCGCGGCGCTTGAGTTCGTGGATGCCCGCCACCTCGCTTTCGTCGCCGGCAACCACCACCTTGCCGCAGCGGTTGATGGGCAGGCCGTGCTCCAGGCAGTAGTCGGTCAGCATCCGGTTGCCGGTCCGCGTGAAGCGTGCCTTCAGGCTGTCGGCGCTGTAATAGAAGCCGGCATGCAGCACCCCGCTGTTGCGGCCGCTGGCGTGGAAAGCCACCTCGTTTTCCTTCTCGATGATGACGATCCGGGCGCCGGGATAGCGCCCGGCCATCTCGCGTGCGATGCTCAACCCGATGATCCCGGCGCCGACGATGACGACATCCGCTTCCTTCAAGGAATTTTTCCCCCGCGTTCAGGATGGTTCATAGGCGAATTTAATAATGCTCGTTGAGGCCGAACACAAGGCAGGCCGAGCGGAACAATGGCGTGGGAAAAGTGGGGGATTGTCTCGATTGGTTCCAATCTCAACGAAACCGACCGACCGGAGTATGCACTGGTTCGAATGACCGGCCTGGTGCAGCTGAAATTCGCTTGCGCGTGTCGATGCCCAGCCGGATCGCGAGAGTTTCACCCCTGCGACGGTGGATCCGCATCTCAAGGTTTCTCACCAGGCGCACCCTGCTCAAGTTATTTTAAAACCAGCCGAAATACCCATACAGATCGCAACCACGCGGAGCCCTCTCCCGGGTGCCCCGCCCGAGAGAAAAATGAACCCTACAGTCGACATCCCCGCGGACGCACCCCATTCGGCGAACACACCGCACCGGGACGCGATGGACAGCGACGCACCCGACATTACACCGTCCACCGGGAAAATGGATCTCCAGACGGAAGCACCCCCGGCGGAGCAAGCGGTCGATCCTTCGTTGCAGCGCACCGAGGGGAAGCTGGAGGATGAGACCGCCACTGCCGCCACGGACCGGCCGGTGTTGATCGAGGTGAACGAGACGAGTCCCGGCTCTGCGCGCGTCGGCCTCTTCTCCCGGCGCTTGCTTCTGCGTGTTGCCGTTGCCGGAATCCTGGTGGGGGCTCTCATCGCTGCGACCTGGCTTGGCCTTCTGCACCCCGGTACGCCGGAAGAGCCCGCACCGGCCGGAGCGGAGCAGGTGGAGTCCTCCGCGCCGGCCGCGGTGTCATCCGAGAACGCACCGGTCCCGATGCCGGTAGAGCCCCCGGAATGGATCGGGCGGATGCGGGAGTTGGAGCGACGGCGCAGCCAGCTTCTGGCCAAGGCGGAGGAGGTGCGCACGCTCCAGCGGCTCTACCGCTATGGGATCCTGGAGCTCGAAGAGGATGCCGTGCGTCTGATCAAACGCCACGCGCTCGAGAACTTCAGCCAAGCCTTGCAGCACCGGCAGATGGAGTTCGCGTTGCAAAGTATCCGGAGCCGGCAGGCCTTCATCGCCGGTCTGGAAAAACCCCTGCGCTGGCTGATCTCCGGCAGCGAGGAGCTCCTCTACCTCCAGCGCTGGCTCAAGATCGATCTCGGGGTGCTGGCGGTGGCAGAGGGCATCGATATGGAGGCCCACGCGGCGCGGCTGGAGGCGACCCTTGCCGCCTACCTGCCGACGGCCGATAAATTGGCCATGGCGACGGAGGCGGCACCCTCCGCGCTGGAGGTGTTGTTCAAACACCTGGCGGATCAGGCCCGGCAGACGACGCTGCCGGCGACGGAGAGCGTTGACGCTGCGATTGCCGAAGAGGTCTGCGCCGGGGAAATGACGCGCTATTCCGAAGTCTCGGTGTTGAGGCTCAAGGCGGCTCGCTGCCTGGCGGAGTCCGCGGCGACCGAGCTTTTTCTGAACCGGGTCAAGGAGCTCCCCGCCATCGTCGCTCAGAAGCTCTCCGAGTGGCCGGGCGACTGGTTGTGCCTGAACGGCCTCAAGCGCATCTCCCCGGAGGCGGCCCGGCACATGTTTGCCTGGCAGGGACGATGGATTTCGCTCAACGGATTGATCGAGCTGCCCGCTGATGCGAGTACGCACCTGCCGGCCTGGGGCGGCCAGCAGATCGAGCTCATGGGGCTTAAAAAAGTCGAGGCGGTCGAGCACCTCGTGCGCTGGGAGGAGGCGGGCGGAAAGCTCTTCCTGCCGGAGGAGATCCGGCGCCAGGTCGATGCGGAGCACCGGGCGTTGCGACAGCCGGTTGCGTCCGAAAAGGGAAAACGGGGATGAGGATCAGTGCCGAGCGAATCCGGAGAACAGCGGCCTGGGCGTTGAGCCTGATGGTGTGGTGCGGGGTGGCCGCTCCCGTTCAGGCGTCCGACCGGCCCAAGGTCGAGGCGCTGCAGCGGGGCCTGTCGCATATGGCTGAGGCCCGCCGCGTGCTGAGCGAACAGGTGGCGTCCGCCGCTGCGCTGAGCCAGCGCCTCCACGCTCAGCGCAGCGAGCTGCAGGTTGAGATTGCCCGGGAACGGCGGGTGCAGGGCGTCGGCTCGTTTCCACAGGCGCTGCGGGTCGAGCGCATCGGCTACAACCTGCGTCTGGTACAGCGGATCGATGGATACCTCGAGCGCATCGAGCGACGCATCGGGTATTTCCGAACGCTGGACCACGCCCTCGAATTCAACATGCGCGGCGCCCAGGACGAGTTGCTCGCGCTCAACACCCTGGAGGACCGGGACATTGCGGAGCTGACATCCCGGATCCAATCCGTGCTGGACGAGGTGGCCCGGGAAACGACCAAACCGCTGTTCAACGCTTCCGACCCACCCTCGCGCACCCTGGAACTGGTCTGGAACGAACTGCCGCGGACCCCTTGATCCGGTAGCGACCCATGCCGGGGAGAAGCAGGGGGGAGGACGTCAAATCAATTTCTGGTCCAACAAGCTCTGCATCGAGCGCTGGCCGATCGTGGTGACCCCACTGAGGGCCTGGGTGATGTGATAGGCGGCCTCGCCCAATACACCGGAATTCATCATCACGAAGGCGGCATTCAGGCTCTTGTCGACCGGATCCCATACCCCCGCCGCGGTCAGCTTGCGGGCCAGTTGGATTTCGCTGGTGATCATGCCCAGAAACGCGCGGATGAAGCGTTCGGCGCAGTGTTTCTCGTGCTCGGGCAGGCCGTTGTAGATCTCGATCATTTGGGAAGCCATGATCAGGGCCGCCTTGGCTTTCTCGCTTTGCGAAAATGCAAATATGGCTTCACGTGAATCCATAGCAACCTGTCCTTGCGGGGTTGACCGCCCTTTCGCGGCACCACGGTTTCGGGTCCCGGCCGCCGGGTGAGGCGGCCGCCTGAATGAATCCGCCGCCGGCGGATTCATTCACGGTTGATCATGGCCGCCATGTAGCCCGCACCGAACCCGTTGTCGATGTTCACCACGGCCACGTTGGAGCTGCAGCTGTTGAGCATGGCGAAGAGGGCCGTCAGGCCGCCCAGGCTCACCCCGTAGCCGATGCTCGTGGGCACGGCAATCACCGGGCGGCTCACCAGCCCGGCCACGACACTGGGAAGCGCACCCTCCATGCCGGCCACCACGATCAGCACCGATGCAGTTTCAATCCGTTCTCGGTGCTGGAACAACCGGTGGATTCCGGCCACGCCGACGTCAAACACGGTGTCGACCCGGTTGCCCATGGCCCGGGCGGTGACGGCGGCCTCCATGGCCACGGGAATGTCGGAGGTCCCGGCCGACAGAACGAGGATCGTGCCGCGCCCCCGAACCGGGACCGAAGCGGTTTCCAGGGCCAGGATCCGCGCCTCGGGGTGGTAAACGGCCCCGGGGTGACGGAGCTTGACCGCTTCGGCCTTCGACGCGTCGACCCGGGTCACCAGGACGACCTGCTCCTGGTCGTGCATCCGCTCCAGGATAACGGCAATCTGCTCCGCGCTCTTGCCCTCGCCGAAAATCACCTCCGGGAAACCCTTGCGCAGGGAGCGGTGGTGGTCGATGGTGGCAAAGCCGATATCTTCGACCGACAGGTGCCGCAGACGGTCGGCTGCCTCCTCCGCCGTTCGCTTTCCCTCGGCCACCGCCTGCAGCAGATTGAGCAAGAGCCCCTTATCCATGATCTTGAAACCTTGTATCGTTACGAGAAGGAACTGATCGGGGTCGGTATCGGTATCGGATTCGGCATCGATCTTTTCGATATCAGAACCAGTATCCTGTATCCCGCATCCAGATCCCCCGTGTGCTTCCTCGCCTCCGCATCATTGCAGCGGCTGCTCGCGAATCGCCCCAGTCCCCGCCGGAGGCGCGCCGCGCCCGGCCGGTGCGCTGAAGGCCCGTTCCAGCTGGTCGACCCGGCGCTGCAGGGTGTTCAGCATCTTCTCGATGCGGGACATTTCTTGGTCCATCCCCGTCTGCTGGACTTTCTTGGCCTTCAAAATTTCGAGATCGACATATTCCCGGTCCAGCCGGCCGGTTTGGACCTTGGCGAGGTCGGCCTTGACCTGGGCCAGGTCAGCGCGGCTGCGCTCCATGAACCCGGCCAGACCCGTCAGGTCCTTGCCCAGGCTGTTCTCCAGCGTTTGCACGCGTGCGGAAATCCGTCCAATCTCGGCGCGCAGCGCCGCCGCGCTGCCGAGCTCCTCGCGAAAGGGGGCCAGGGCCTGGAGGTCCTTCGACACTCCCTGCAGCTCCTTGCCGGTGGCGGCCACCTGCGCTTCGATCCGGGCGGCCGCATCCGCGAGCTCCTTTTTGTCCACCTTGGCCGCCTGAAGGGCCTCGAGCGCTGATTCGCTCTTGCGCAGCTCCGCCGTCAATCCGTCGAAACCGGCCTGGACCGACTGGAGGCGGGCGCCGAACGCGGCCTCGAGCGCCGCCATCCGATCGTTCAGGACGGCAGCCCTTTGTTCGAGATCCACCGCTACGCGCTCCGCCGCCCGCGCGTCGCCGACCTGGGACTGGGTCATCCTCAGGTCGATCTCGCGGTAGGCGAGATAGATCACCAGGGCCAGCAGACACGGCAGCAGGAGCGTCACGAAGCTCAGTCGCTGGCCGAGTTTGTGGATCTGGCGCTGGAGCGCCTCGTCGACGGCCGGGGCTTCCGGCTCGTCGTCCCCCAGATTGAATCGGAATTTGTCCGGATGCGCCATGTCGTTCATTCCCACTCGATGGTGCCGGGCGGCTTGGAGCTGATGTCGTAGACCACGCGGTTGACCCCGCCGACTTCGTTGATGATGCGGTTGGAGACCGCGGCCAGGAATTCGTGCGGCAGCCGGGCCCAGTCGGCGGTCATGGCGTCCCGGCTGGTCACGGCGCGGATGGCGGCAATGTGTTCATACGTGCGGGCATCTCCCATGACACCGACGCTCTTGATCGGCAAGAGCACCGCGAACGACTGCCAGAGTTTCTTGTAGAATCCGGCAGTCTTGATCTCCGCCAAGAGGATTTCGTCCACGTTGCGCAGGATGGCGAGCCGGTGCCGGGTCACCTCGCCCAGGATGCGGATGGCGAGCCCCGGTCCCGGAAAGGGCTGGCGCCAGACCAGCTCGTCCGGCAGACCCAACTCCGCGCCGAGCTCGCGCACCTCGTCCTTGAAGAGGTAGCGCAGGGGCTCGACCAGTTTGAGCTTCATCCGGCGAGGGAGGCCGCCCACGTTGTGGTGGGATTTGATGACGGAGGAGGGACCGCCGAAGGCCGAGACGGACTCGACCACGTCCGGGTAGAGTGTGCCCTGGGCCAGAAACTCGGCCCCCCGGATCGCGCGGGCTTCCGACTCGAACACCTGCATGAAGACCCGGCCGATCAGTTTGCGCTTGCGTTCGGGGTCCGTGACCCCGGCGAGCGGCTTTAGAAGCCGGCTGCCCGCGTTCACGAAGCGGATGTTGAGGCGCAGGTGCCGCTTGAGCGTCTGCTTCAACGAGTCGGCCTCGTGCTTGCGCAAAAGCCCGTTATCGACGAAGATGCAGGTCAGCCGCTTGCCGACCGCGCGGTGGATCAGCACCGCCGCGACCGAGGAGTCGACCCCGCCGCTCAATCCCAGGATCACCTTCTTGTCGCCGACCTGCTCGCGCACCTCCGCCACCGCCTCCCGGGCGAAGGATTTCATGGTCCACTCGGGCCGGCAGCCGCAGATCCCGAACAGAAAATTCTTGAGCATGGCGCCGCCCTTGGGCGTGTGGGCCACCTCCGGGTGGAACTGCACCCCGATCAGCCGGCGCCGGGGGTCCGCCGCCGCCGCGTAGGGGGTGTTCGGAGTCGCGGCCGTGACCTGGAACCCGCGCGGCAACCGGCGGATGGAATCGCCGTGACTCATCCAGCAGGAGGTTCGGGCGGAAACCCCCTTGAACAGCCCCGCCGGCTGCGATATGGCGAGCTCGGCAAAGCCGTATTCGCGCTTTTCGGCGCGCTCGACGCGCCCGCCGAGGGCGTTCACCATGAATTGCATCCCGTAGCAGATTCCCAGAACCGGCACTCCCAGATCGAAGATTCCGGGGTCGACCTTGGGGCTGCCGGGCTCGTAGATGCTGGAAGGACCGCCGGAGAGGATGATGCCCTGGGGGCCGCGGGCCTTGATCTCCGTCAGCGGCGTGCCGGGCGGAAGAATCTGACAAAACACATGGTTCTCGCGCACCCGTCGGGCGATCAGTTGGTTGTACTGGGAGCCGAAGTCGATGATGATGATCATAAACACTCTTTCGTTGACAGCGCCCCGAACAGCGGGTGGATAAAACAACGCCGGCGGCGGGCCCACCCTCACCCGGCATGCGGCGCAAGCGCCCACCTGAGCGCACCAAGGCAATTCATCGGTGGCCGCAATAAGCGTTTGCGAATGCAGATCGAATATGTTAAACACGCCCGCAAAAGTCAACCCGAAAATTGGAACGTTCGCCCCCCGTGGCCGACGGCCGAGGGGGGGTAAAGAAGGAGCCCACCCGATGTACGACAGCAGTGACCTGCGCAAAGGCTTGAAGATCGAATACGAGGGCGAACCCTATATCGTCGTCCAGTTCGATTTCGTGAAACCCGGGAAAGGGCAGGCGCTCTACAAGTGCCGCCTCAAAAATATGCTGACCGGCGCCCAGTTCGACCGCAACTTCCGCTCGGGCGAGAAATTCGGGGAGCCCAACTTGGAGGAAAAAGAGATGGAGTTCCTCTACAAAGAGGGCACCTCCTACTGCTTCATGCACACCACGACCTTCGAGCAGGAGTTCGTGGGGGAAGAGCACGTCGGCGAAGCCAAGAACTTGCTGAAGGAAAACACCGTCTGCACCGTGCTCTTTTATAAGGACCGGCCGATCAGCATCACGATCCCGATTTTTATGAATTTGCGTATCGTGAAGTCGGATCCTTGGGTGAAGGGGGACACGGCCTCGGGCGACTCCAAACCTGCGACCCTGGAAACCGGCCATGTGGTGCAGGTGCCGACCTATATCGAGGAGGGGACTCTCATTAAGGTGGATACGCGCACGGGGGCCTACGTCGAGCGCGTGAAGGCGTGAGCGGGAAAATCCTCCCGCATCCGGGGAAAGGGGCTGTCACGGGGCCTGGCCGGCGCCGCAGGTCGACGGTCAGGCGGCACGCCCCTTCGGTTCGTTCTTCATAAAAAACTGCAATTTGACCGGCCCGATGTCGATGACATCCAGGTCTTGGAGCCGTTGCGAGGTCTTGACTTTGAGGCCGTTGATGCGAGGTTTGGCGATTCCGCCGACGCGGCTCAGGTAGTACCCGTCCGGTCGCCGGCTGACCGTAGCGGACGCCCAACCGACCCAGAATCCCTTCACGACGATCTCAGAGGAGGGGTCCTTGCCGATCCGGATCAGATCCCCGTTGAGGAGGAGTTTGCCGAAGCCGCCGGCAAGGTAGGTGAGGGCGCCGACCGCCTCGGAGCGGCGCAGAAGGGGTTGCGGCACCTGCGGCCCGCTCTTGCGGACCATCGACCGGTAGGTGCTGGTGTCCATGACCATGGTCTGGTCGATCTTCGGGGCGGAGGCGTCGCCGTCGCCCGCTTCTTCCTCCGCGGCGTAGACCAGCAAGTGTTTGCCGATGTTGATCACATCCCCCGGCTTCAACCGGTGGGAGGTGACGAGTTGCTCGTTTACGAAGGAGCCGTTCTTGCTCTGAAGGTCCACGAGGACGAACGCGTCTCCCACCGATTCGATCTTGGCGTGATGGGCCGAAACGGCCAGGTTGTCGATCACGATCGCGTTGTCCTTGCGCCGCCCGATGGCCAGCGACCGGCCCTTTTCGAGCGGGTGTCGGCTGATGATGTTCTCTTTGAACTTCAGGGTGATGATCGGCATAGGAAATTCCGCGTTCAGTAAAATTGTATTACGTGTTTTCAAACCGTATGCGATGCGCGCGCCACGATTGCAACACTGACGTGCTTTTGCCTTTTCGGCCTACCGCCGCGCATCCAAGCCACCCGCCTCGCGGGCGGTCGTCGGCTTTCTTCTCGGATAAAACGGCCCTCAGCCGATTGAACCAGCGACCGAGGAGGGTGTGGCCGTTGCGCCGCACATCGGCAATCCGCACGATGATCACCGAGATGTTGTCCTCGCCGCCGCGCACGTTGGCCATTTCGACCAGCGTGCGGCAGGCCTCCCGCGCTGGCCGCACGCCGACAATCGACAAAATCTCAGGCGGCGACACTTTGTTGCTCAGGCCATCGGAGCAGAGCAGCAAAAGGTCATTGCGATAGAAGTCGATCTCGCACAGGTCGGCATCCACCGCCGGCTTGGGCCCGAGCGCGCGCGTAAGCACATTGCCGAAAAACGGGTCACAGGCCTCCGATTGGATTTCGGCCTGGAGCGTGTGCGGGACGGAGAGGGCGTCGATGCCGCCGTTGCGCACGAGGTAGATCGGGCTGTCGCCGATGTTGGCGGCGATCAATCGGTCTTCGGCCAAATACACGGCGGCGAGCGTGGAGCCCATCCCCTGGCGATCGGAGCGGCTCAGGGACTCCTGATGCACCACCTGGTTGGACCAGCGGATCCCGGCCAGGAGCCTTGCTGCGGAAGGAGAGCGGTGGTCTGCGGCCGCGACGGGAGCAGATGTCTCGTGTTTACTCATAAAGTCGTGAACCGAGGAGACGGCGAGATCGCTCGCGACCTCGCCGGCCTGGTGCCCCCCCATCCCGTCGGCCACCAGGTAGAGGCCGAGAGCGTCGTCCAAAAGTATCCGGTCTTCGTTGGCCTCCCGTCGGCGCCCGACATCGGTAAGGCCGGCCGATTCCACAGTGACCATACTGAGCTTTGGGTGTATAAGGACTCGAACCCCCTCTTCCTCCCGTTTCTCCCGGCCAGGGGGCCGCGGACAGGGTGAGGGGGCGGCATCGGTCCGGATGGATTCGAAACCGTGAATATAGCCCTATTTTATGCGGAAAGCACCCGAAGGTCAAGGCGACGGAGTCGGGAGGATCGGCGCGAAAGGCGCGCCAAAACAGCGAATGTCGGGGGGCGGGCCCGTGAACATTTACCTGATCGGCGTGCGAGGTTCAGGGAAAAGTGCGGTCGGCAGGCGGTTGGCCGCCGATGGGGGGCGGCCCTTTTGCGACATGGACACTGAACTGGTCCGGCGCTTCGGGCGCAGTATCCAGGAGTTCGTCCACGCCCAGGGGTGGGCTGCCTTCCGGAGCGCGGAAAAATCCCTGTTGCGCGAACTGGCCGCCCGGGAAGGGCTGGTGGTCTCGACCGGCGGAGGCGTGGTGCTGGACGAGGGCAACATTGAGGACATGTGCCGCAGCGGCCGGGTGGTCTGGCTGCGCGCCGAACCGGAAACCCTGCTGAAACGGCTGCAGACGGATGAGGGAATGGGGCCGCAGCGGCCCGCGCTGACCCCCGGCCTGGGGCTGGCCGAGGAGGTCCGGCAGACGCTGGCCGCGCGCGAACCGCTCTACAGACGGGCGATGGGGTGGGACGTCGTCACCGACGGGCTTTCGGTCGCCGCCGTCTGCCGCATCATCATGGAGCACCTCGAGCCGCGGGTGGAAACGGGCGGCGCCTTCCCTTGACAACCCCCAGAGGTTTCGGTAGGGTTTTTCCCGCCGCCGCAGAGAGCACGGCGCTGCGTGCACCGGCTCCGCCCCCGGGCCTGACCCCCGTTCTCTTTCGCTCACAGGCGTGAACAACATGCTTATTCGTTGGTTGATCCTCACCGGTGCGATTCTGGTGTCGGCCTACCTGCTGGAGGGGATCCGCGTCAGCGGTTTTTTTTCGGCGCTTTTCGCCGCCGCGGTGCTGGCGGGGCTCAACGCCTTTCTACGGCCGGTGCTGTTCCTCCTCACCCTGCCCATCACCATTCTCACCATGGGCCTTTTCACCCTGGTGATCAATGCCCTCATGATCAAGCTGGCCTCGGCGGTCATCCCCGGGTTCGACGTCGTCGGATTCTGGCCGGCCGTGGCGGCGGCCCTGGTGATCAGCCTCGTGGACTGGCTGGTCAACCGCCTGATGAACGGCGGGCCCTCGGGCCCTCCGCCGCGGCAGGGGGGCGGCGGTCCGGGAACGATCATCGACCTCAAGGACCGGGGCGACAACCGCTGGGAGTAGACAACGCGGGCCGGCCGTTCACGGGACAATAGTTGCATGGCGGGTCTGGTCATTATCACGAGCAACCGGATGGACGTTCTGGTCGGGCACCTCGCGGAGCTTCTGCGCCGACCCGCCGGCCCGCCGCTCTCTCCGGAAACCATCGTCGTCCAGAGCCGGGGCATGGAGCGCTGGGTCGCGATGGAACTGGCCCGGCTGAACGGCATCAGCGCCAACCTGCGGTTTCCCTTCCCGAACGCCTTCCTGGAGTCGACCTTTCGCGCGCTGCGGCCCGATCTTCCCGAGCGCTCGGGCTTCGAGCCGGACCTTCTCGCCTTCCGCATCATGGCCCGGGTCCAGGAGCGGATCGGGCAGCCGGAGTTCGCACCCCTGAGGCGGTTTCTCGACCGCGATCACCGGGCCGCGAAATTCTACCAACTGGCGCGCAAAATGGCCGACCTCTTCGATCAGTACCTCGTGTTTCGCCCCGACATGGTGGAACGCTGGGAGCAGGGACGCATCGATCCGGGCGAACGGGACTGGGAGTGGCAGCCCTTGCTCTGGCGGGACCTGGCAGGCACCGCGCCGGCCCCGCACCGGGCCCGGTTGCGCCGGGAGCTGCTTACTGCCCTCCGGAAGGCGGCGCAGGAGCTCTCCGCGCTCCCGCCTCGGGTATGTATCTTCGGAATCTCCTATCTGCCGCCGTTTCACCTCGAATTTTTCGCGGAGCTGGGGCGGGTAGTGCCGGTCACCCTTTTCAGCCTCACCCCCTGCCGCGAATACTGGGCCGACATCGCCTCCGAGCATGAGGCCGATCGACGCCTTCGCCGCGGAGGCCTTCAGGGCACCGGAGCGAGCGCTCTTCACCTCGAGTCCGGCAACCGACTGCTGGCCGCCTGGGGGCGCCAGGGACGGGATTTTCTGGATGCCGTCACGGAGAGTGGGGCCGACACGGAGGAGCACTTCGTGGATCCCGATCCGGGCTGCCTGATCGGCCGGGTCCAGGCCGACATTCTAAACCTCCGAGAACCGCAACCGCTGCCCGCCTGGCGGCCGGACGGCTCCCTGCAGGTGCACGCCTGCCACAGCCCCATGCGGGAAATAGAGGTCCTGCACGATCAACTGCTCGCCATGTTCGAATCGGAGCCCGACCTGCAGCCGCGGGACGTCGTCGTCATGACCCCTGACATCGAGACCTACGCTCCGTTCATCGCGGCGGTCTTCGGCGCCCAGACCGACCCGCGTCGACGAATCCCCTTCACGATCGCCGACCGCAGCCCACAGCGCGAGGGTCCGACCCTGCAGGCCTTCTTCGCGCTGCTCGATCTGCGCGACAGCCGCTTCGAGACGGCGGACATCCTGCGCCTGCTGGAGGCTCCGTCGATCCGCGCGAAATTCAACCTGGAGGAGGCGGAGGTGCCCCGGCTGGAGGGCTGGGTCCGGCGGGCGCGGGTCTGCTGGGGGAGGGACGCGACCACGGCGCGGGAGCTGGGGCTTCCGCCGCATGCGCAGAACACTTGGCGGGCCGGAATCGAGCGGCTGCTTCTTGGCTATGCGCTGCCGCCATGCGGCACCGAGGTGTTTCAGGGCGTGCGCGGATGCAACGCGATGGAGGGCAGCGATGTACGCGTGGTGGGCCGCTTTCTGGAATTCCTCGAGCATCTCTTCGACCTCTCGGATCGGCTGCGCCGCCCGCATCGACTGGGAGACTGGCGCGATATTCTGAGGGCCGCGGCCGCCGAGTTCTTCCCGGAGGAAGCGTCGGGCGAAGGGGGGCTCGCCGCGATTCACGGCCTGCTGCAGGAATTGGGGGCGATGGAAGCTCTTTCCGGCTTCACGGCCGAGGTACCGCTCGATATCGTGCGGGCCTTCCTTTCATCCCGGCTGGAGGCCGCCGGCGCCGGCCGGGGTTTTCTATCGGGCGGGGTCACCTTCTGCGCCATGCTGCCGATGCGGGCGATCCCCTTCGAAGTCGTCTGCCTGATCGGGATGAACCATGATGCTTTCCCGCGCGACGACCCCCGGCTCACCTTCAACCTGATGGGGCAGGCGCCGCGGCCGGGTGACCGTTCCCGGAGAAACGATGACAAATATCTTTTCTTAGAATCGGTTATGGCAGCTCGCCGCAGGCTTTACATCAGCTATGTCGGCCAGAGCATCCAGGACAACAGCCCCATCCCTCCGTCCGTCGTGGTCAGCGACCTCCTGGACGTGCTGGGTCGCGGCTATGGCATTGCCATGGAGCAGGGAATCGTCGTGCGCCACCGGCTCCAGGCCTTCGCCATGGACTATTTCCGCAGTGGCCCCGGGCTCTTCAGCTATTCGCACGAGGACGCCAACGCCTGTGCCGCCGGCCGCGTGCGCCGGCCGCCCCCGGCGTTCTTTCCGGCGCCGGTCCCGCTGAGCGCCGCGGAGCAGGAGAGCTGGGGTCGGCCGGACCTTCGGCGGCTCTCCTCCTTTTTCGCCAACCCTTGCAAATGTCTGCTGCGCGACCGGCTGGGGATCCACCTCGACCCGCCGAAAGCCGGCGCCGAAGACCATGAGCCGTTCGCGCTCGAAGGGCTCGACCGCTTCGAAGCAGGGGGGAGGCTTCTGGAGCACCGGCTGGAGGGGGGGGCGCCCGAGGCGGTCTTCGCGGAGCTTAAGGCCGCCGGCCGCCTGCCGCACGGCAGCGCGGGCGAGGTGGCCTTCCAGGACCTTTGGGCCGAGGCGGACCGGCTTGCCCACCGCATAGAACCTTTTTTGGCCGCCGGTCCCCCGCGCGTGCTGGAGGGGCGCTGGCCGGTGGCCGGAGTCGACCTCTCCGCGCGGCTGACCCGCATTCGCGCCAACGGCTGCCTGGGCTTCCGATTCGGCCGGTTGAGGGCCCAGGACGTGATCGACCTGTGGCTGGAGCACCTGGTGCTGTGCCTGGCCGAACCGCTTGGATCCCGTTTGGAAAGCCGCATGGTCGGCACCGACCAGACATTGCGTCTGGCCCCGGTGGCGGAGAGCCGGACTCTGCTGAAGGATCTCATCGACCTCTACCGGCGGGGAATCGAAGCGCCGCTCTGTTTTTTTCCGGAAGCCTCCCTGGCATACGCCCGCGGCCGGCGACAATCCGAACCCCAAGCTCTGGCCGCGGCGCGCAACGCCTGGGAACGCAATGTCCCGTCCAACGGGGAGGCGCTCAACCCCTACTATCGGCGCTGTTTCGGGACAGACGACCCGTTTGGGGCTGCGTTCGCCGCGGCGAGCCGGCGGGTGTTCGATCCGATCATTGACCGGGCCCAATTCGAAAAGACATAACGATGGACCTCCATCCGATCATCGACATCCTGAAAAGCGCGCCGGAAGCGGCCGGCCTGAAGGTCGGCGACCTGCTGCGGGTCAAGGTGCTTGCAGTGGAGGAAAGCACCGGCCGCGCCCTGGTAGAGATCGGCCGCCTGCGCACGAGCGCAGAGGTCCGCTTCCCCGTGGCGGCGGGCGAGGAGTTCTGGGTGCGGGTGGCGGAAACGGAAAGCCGCCTCAGCCTGCAGCTTGTCCGCAAACCGGCCGGCAGGGAAGGGCCATCCGGCGCACCGCCTGAGCCGTTGCATCCGGTCCGGGACCGGCTGCCGGAGAGCGCCGCACCTGCCGATCGCCGGGCGTTTACCGCGCCGCCTTCCGGATCCGAGCCGCGGCCGGCGGCAACCCCCGAGGGACTGCAGGTGCTGCACTTCGCCCTGCCGGCGGCGGATGGGCATCCGGCCGGCTCGCTTAAGGTGGCGTACCGTGCGCGGCGCTCCGAAAATCCGGGCGAGGGTCACCGGGTATCCCTCCTGCTCACCCTCGACCGGCTGGGCCCGGTGCGCGCCGACCTGCTGTTGATCGAGCGCCGCCTGAATGTCGCCGTCTTCGTGTCCGACCCGGACACCCGGGAGTTCGTCGCGCGCCATGTGGCCGATGTGAAGGAAATTCTGGGGGGGGACTTCGATGAGGTCGGGTTTCAGATCAGCGTCTCGGAGGCCCGGATCGCCCAATTTGCAGCCGAGGAGCTGCATCCGGGCGGGGAGGGAAAGGTGGATCTGCGCGTATGAAACCGGAAACACCGAAAAAGGCGGTCGCCCTGCGCTATGACCCCGCGCGTGAGGATGCCCCGCGGGTGGTGGCCTCCGGCCGCGGAATCGTGGCCGAGAACATCATCGCCGCCGCCCGCGCGTGCGGGGTTCCGCTGCACGCGGACCCGGGCCTGGCCGATACCCTGGCCGCTCTCGACCTCGACCGCCGCATCCCGCCCGATCTATACCGCGCCGTGGCCGAAGTGCTGGCCTTTTTTTACCGGCTGAACGGAAAGCGCTGAGCGTGACGGCCCCCTTCGATCCGATCCACACCCCCCTTAACGGTATCTGCCTGATCGAAGCCGCGGCCGGGACGGGCAAGACATACGCCATCGAGGGGTTGTACCTCCGTCTGGTGCTGGAGGCCGGGCTGCCGGTCGAGGAGATCCTGGTGGTGACCTTCACCCGGGCGGCCACCGCCGAACTGCGGGAGCGGATCTACCGTCGCCTGGTAACGGCCCGCGACGTCTTGGCGGGCGCTCCGGCCGGCGATGATGAACTGCTGGGGCACATCGCCGCCGGGCACCCGCGCCCGGAGGCGGCCCGTCAACTCCTGCGCACGGCGCTGGCGGATTTCGACCGGGCCGCCATTTTCACGATCCACGGGTTCTGCCAGCGGGTGCTGCACGAGAACGCCTTCGAGACCGCCACCCCCTTCGGCGCCGAAATGCTCCAGGACCAGGAGCGGATCCTGACCCAGGTGGTGGAGGACTTCTGGCGCATGCAGGTGGCGGTCGCCCCCCCGGAGTTCATTCGGTTCGCGCGACCGGCGCTGGGAACCCCCGGCGCGCTGCTACCGCTGGCGCGCGCCGCGACGCGCGCCGAAGTGGCCGTCACCCCGTTTGCTGCAGGCCCCGGCCTCAACGATCACACCTGCGATGATTTCCGCCGCCGCGTGCGCGACCTGCGAGCGCTCTGGCCGGACGCAAAAGAGGCTTGCCGCGACATTTTGCTCGCCGCCGGGTTAAACGGAACGGTCTACGGCGGCGCGACGCGCAAGGGGGAGGAGGGCCCCTCCGGCCGCGAGCGCCGGCTACAGGGTTTTTTCGATCAGCTCGACGCCTACACCGTCGGCGCGCTCCCGGACTACCCGCCGGTTCCACCCGTCGAACGCCTCGCCGCCGCAACGCTCGCGCGCTACACCCTCGCCCGGCGTCACCCACCGGCGCACCCGGTGTTCGACGCCTGCGAGGCGCTGCACCGGGCCAAAGAAACGCTGGAGCGGGAGATGGGCGCTCAGCTGATCCACCTGAAGTCGCGTCTGCTGGCTTTCGTGCCGGCGGAACTCGAGCGGCGAAAGACGGAGAAGGGCCTCGTCTCCTTCGACGACCTGTTGCGGCGGGTGGACCGGGCGCTTGAGGGGCGTGCGGGCGCCGGCCTTGCCACCGTCGTCCGGCGTCGCTACCGGGCGGCCCTGGTCGACGAGTTCCAGGACACCGACGAGCTCCAGTACCGCGTGTTTTCGCGGCTCTTCGGCGCTCCGGGACGGCTGCTCCTAATGATCGGGGATCCCAAGCAGGCGATCTACGGGTTTCGAGGGGCCGACATCTTCTCCTACCTCCGGGCGGCCCGCGACGCCCACGCCCGTTTCACCCTGACCACGAACTGGCGTTCGACGCCCGGGCTGGTCGGTGCGGTGAACACCCTGTTCTCGCGCGTCTCCGCCCCGTTTCTCTTTCGAGACATCGAATTCATCCCCGGGAGATCGGCCCTGCCGCAGCCGCCCCGTCCGACCCCGGCGCTGGACGTCTGGCATCTGGAGGCGCTGCGCCACCGACCGGACGAAAAGCCCCTGACCCAACCGCAGGCGCGACAGCTGATCGCCCGCGCGGTGACGGCCGACATCCGGGAAAAGGTGGGCCGCGGGGAGCTTGCGGGCCGCACCGGGGAGATCGCCGTGCTCGTGCGCACCAACCAGGAGGCGCGCCTGATGAAGGCGCATCTCGCCGGCGCCGGGATCCCTTCGGTGCTTTACAGCACGGCGAACGTCTTCGACGCCCCGGAGGCGCTGGAGCTGCTTGCCGTTTTAAAGGCCGTGGCCGAGCCCCAGGACCCGGCCCGGCTCAAATCCGCTCTGGCCTCCCGCCTCCTGGGTGAGACCGCCGCCGGGATCGCGGCCGGGGAAAGCCTGCCGGGCGTATGGGAGGAGCGCATGCGGCGGCATTGGGGCTACCTCAACCTCTGGAACGAGAGGGGGTTCATGCCGATGTTCCGCCGGCTCCTCGCCGGGGAGGCGGTGCGCGAACGGCTGATGGCCTTCCCGGACGGCGAGCGGTGCCTGACCAACCTGCTGCATTTAGGCGAGCTGCTCCACCGGGCGGCGGGGGACAACCAATTAGGGGTCTCCGGGATCGTCAAGTGGCTGGCCTCCCAACTCCGCCCCGGGGCCGCCCGCTCCGAGGAGAACCAGCTCCGGCTCGAGAGCGATGAGCGGGCGGTCAAGATCGTCACCATCCATCGCAGCAAGGGCCTGGAATACCCCGTGGTCTATTGTCCCTTCACCTGGTCCGCCTCCGAGGTGGAAAACCAGGATTTCTTTTTTCACGACCCGGGCGCGGACTATCGCCTGACCGTCGATCTGAGCGGGGAACGCGACACGCCCAACCGTCGCCTCGCCCGCAACGAAGCCCTGGCCGAAAACCTGAGAATGCTCTATGTCGCCCTGACGCGGGCTCGGGAACACTGCACCCTGGTATGGGGCCGAATCAACACGGCGGACACCTCGGCCCTGGCCTATCTCCTGCGCACGGGGGATGCCGCCGCGACGGACGATACGGCCGATTGGATCGCCTATTTGCGGGCTGAGTTCCAGAAAATCGGTGACGCCGAGTGGCGGCAGCGGCTGGAGTCCCTGGCAGCTGCCTCCGACGGAACCATCCGGGTGCGCTCCCTGCCGGAGCCCCCCGCCGACAACCTTCCGGAGGCCCGGCCGGCCGAGGAGGCCCCGGTCAGCCGCGAATTCAAGGGGCACCTGGACGCGAGCTGGGGCGTCACGAGCTACTCCGCCCTGGCCGCCGGCGGGCCCGGGGCGGCCGACCGTGAAGACCCGCCCATGCCTGAAAGCGCGCCCCTTGCGCCCAAAGGCGAAGGGGAGGGCGGGCTCCACGATTTTCCCGCCGGCGCCCGCGCCGGCCTTTTTTTCCACGCCCTCTTGGAGACGATCGATTTCACGGCGCCCGTCTCCGCGGACGTCGTGGCGCGAAAGCTGGCCGAATTCGCTTTCGACGCTTCATGGGCCGCCCCGGTCGGCGCCATGATTGCAGAGCTGGCCGCACTGCCCCTGCTGGCCGGGGAGCATCCACCGCGTCTTTCCGAGATCTGCCCTGAGCGATGCGTCAAGGAGATGGAGTTTTACTTCCCGCTCAACCGGGTCTCGCCCGCACGGCTCGAGGAGGCGCTCGCCCCGGTTGGACCGCCGCCCGGGGGCGGGGGGCCGGCCGAGGAGCCGCCCGGGCTCCTCACCTTCGCCCCTACGCACGGCTTCCTGCGCGGGTTCATCGACCTCGTCTGCGAACATCGCGGCCGCTACTACCTGGTGGATTGGAAATCCAATCGACTCGGTCCGGGGATAGACGATTACAGAAGCGAGCGCCTGCATCCGGCGATGCGCACGCACCGCTACGACCTGCAGATTCAGCTCTACAGCCTGGCGCTACACCAGCTGCTGCGGCAGCGGGTGCCTGGCTATGCGTATGAACGGCACTTCGGGGGCGCCATCTACATCTTCCTGCGGGGGCTGAAGCGCACCCTTGGTCCGGCGTGCGGCATTTTCGCCTTCCGGCCGGAGCGCCGCGCCATCGACCGGCTGGGAAAGGTGCTGATACCCGACTATGAATGACCTGGACGCCACCGGCCTTTTTTCGGCAGCCGACCTGCACTTCGCCCGGTTGATGGTCCGCCTGGGCGGGTGCGACGACCCGGCGGTCCTGCTCGCAGCGGCGCTCGCCAGCCGCGCCGCGGGCGCCGGGGACGTCTGCCTGGACCTGAGGCGTCTGGCGGACGATCTTCTGCCCGATGCGCGCACCCCGCTGCGGTGCCCGCCGGCGGAGCCCTGGGTGGCAGCGCTCCGGTCCTCGGCCGCCGTGGGCCTTCCGGGCGAGCGCCGGCCGCTCGTCCTCGACGAGCGGCGCCGGCTTTACCTGCATCGTTATTGGGACTACGAGCAGCGCGTGGCCGCGGCCCTGCGCGAGCGGGCGGGCGCGGACCCACCCGCCTGCGACCGGGCGCGCCTGAAGGCCGTCATCGCCCGCCATTTCCCGGAGCCGCCGGTGGAAGGTATCGACTGGCAGCGGGTGGCGGCGGCCGTCGCCCTCTTGAAGCGCGTGGCCGTGATCACCGGCGGGCCGGGAACGGGCAAGACCTTCACGGTCGCGCGCCTGATCGCCGTCTTCGCGGAGCTTGAGCCGGGCCGGGCGCCGCTGCGCGTCGTCCTGGCCGCGCCCACCGGCAAGGCCGCCGCGCGGCTCGGGGAAGCCCTGCGGGCGGCGATCCCCGGCGCACCGGCGCAGGTGGCCACGCTGCACCGGCTGCTCCAGCCGGTGGCCGGTACCCCTCACTTCCGCCGCAACGCGGCGAACCCCCTCACGGCGGACCTCGTGGTCGTGGACGAAGCCTCCATGGTCGATCTTGCCCTGATGGCGAAATTCCTGGACGCTCTGCCGGCCGAGACGCGTCTGGTCCTCGTGGGGGACAAGGACCAGCTGGCCTCGGTGGAGGCCGGCGCGGTGATGGGCGACATCTGCGGCCGCCGGCACGCGCCGGTGTTCTCGAAAGCGATGGGCGCGCGGATCCGCGAGCTCACCGGCCAGGCCGTGCCGACCGGAGACCCCGGTGGGGATCTCGCTGAGTGCATCGTGGAACTAACAACCAGCCGGCGGTTTGCCGCCGGCAGCGCCATCGGCGAGCTCAGCCGCGCGGTGAACCGCGGCGACGGCGTTCACGCACTCGATATTTTATCGCGGCCCGGCGAAGAATCGGTCGCATGGGTGCAGGCGGGCGGCGGAGCGGCGCTCGCGCCCATCATTCTCACCGGCTACCGGTCCTACGCCGATCGCGGCAGCCCCGCCGAGCGGCTCGACCGGCTGAACCGCTTCCGGGTGCTTTGCGCCCACCGCGCGGGGCTGCTGGGGGCGGAAGGGGTCAACCGCCTGGCGGAGCGTCTTCTTGCGCAGCAGGGGCGGATTCGGATCAACCCGCGCGGTACCACCCCCTGGTATGCCGGACGTCCGGTACTGATCACCCGCAACGACTACGGCCTGGGCCTCTTCAACGGGGATGCGGGGATCGCGCTGCCCGACCCTGAGGCCGGTACCGATGAGCTCTACGTTTTTTTCACCGACCCCGGCGACGGACTGCGCCGTTTTCTGCCCTACCGTCTCCCGGCGCACGAAACGGTCTTCGCCATGACCGTCCACAAAAGCCAGGGCTCGGAATTCGACCAGGTCCTGCTCGTGCTCCCCGACCGGGACTCGCCGGTCCTGACCCGCGAGATGATCTATACGGCCCTGACCCGCGCCCGCCGCCGGATCACTCTGGCGGCCGACCCGACCCTGCTCGCCGCCGCCATCCGGCGCCGCATCGACCGGGCCTCCGGCCTGCGCGAAGCCCTCTGGGGCGTCCCCTGACGTTCTGGCGCGGGTCGAAACGGTTGCCGGCATCACCGGCATGTGTTAATCTTCCAGAAGTGATCATCGGTGGGGTCGGTATCGGTTTGGCTGTCGGCGGGCACCACCCAGGTTTTAGCCGGCCGTCACGAACCTCGCATCCCGAATCCCGTATCTCGCATCCTGGATCCCATATCACACCATGCGCACCGGAATCGGATTCGATTTTCACCGACTGGTGGAGGGGCGCCCGCTGGTGCTCGGCGGCGTGCGTATCCCGTGGGAGCGCGGCCTGCTCGGGCACTCCGATGCGGACGCCCTGATTCACGCCGTCTGCGACGCCCTCCTGGGGGCGGCGGGGCTGGGCGATATCGGCCGGCACTTCCCCGACACGGATCCGCGCTTTCGTGGGATCGCGAGCGTGAGACTGCTCGAGTCCTGCCGCCGCCTGGCCGCCGAGCGGGGGCTGGCGGTCGTCAACGTGGATGCGGTGATCCTGGCCGAAGCCCCGCGTATCGCCCCCTACCGGAGCGAGATGCAGGCGAACATCGCCCGGGCGCTCGCGACCGCGGCCGACCGGGTCAACGTCAAGGCCACCACCATGGAAGGTTGTGGTGCCGTCGGCCGGGGCGCGGGGATCGGCGCCATGGCGACCGGTGTCCGCGCCCCCAC
>JBFYWT010000193.1:0-25996 GCA_041310895.1 Desulfobacteraceae bacterium
GAGACGGTCGTCACCCCGGAGACCCAGACCATGGTCCAGGAGGGGCGGGCGCCCCTTTACGTCATGCCGGAGGGCGTCAGCATCGGCGAGGTCGTCCGGGCGTTGAACGCGCTCGGGGTCACCCCGCGCGACCTGATCTCGATCCTCCAGGCGCTGAAAGCGGCCGGCGCCCTGCAGGCCGAGTTGGAGATCATCTGATGCCCGGCGCCGTCACCGGACTGCCGCCCGCCACATCGCCGGCCGCATCCGGTAGGCCGCGCCCTCATGGGGCCGCCCGTTTGCACCTCCCCGCGGCCGACGGCACCGACACCCGCCTGAAGGCCGCCTGCCAGAACATGGAGGCGCTCTTCATCCACCGGCTGTTGACCGAGATGCGCAAGAGTGTCGTCAAGTCGAGCCTGATCGACGGGGGCCGGGCGGAGGAGATCTACACCTCCCTCATGGACGCGGAGACCGCCACGAACATGGCGCAGAGCGGCAGTCTGGGGCTCTCCCGCATGCTGTTCGAGCAGCTGAGCCACCGCGGCCTGGCCGACCCGGCGCCAGCTGCGGACATGGCCGCTGCCGGCACCCGGTCCTCCTCAAAACAGCCGCGCCGTCCCTGAGAGGCCGGGAGGGGAGGGGGGTGGCAGCGTTCTTTTAAACCCTTGCATTAAAGTTCGGCGGCGGTCGGGCGATATATAATTTGATTACGTGTCATCAAACCGCGTGCGATGCGCGCCCGGCCACGTGCAACGATTTGAGCACGACCATGTTTTTGTTTTACCGGCCTGCGACCGAAACGCCCTGCCACCCCCTTTGTGGAGGGCCATTGACCCAGGCTTAGCGCGAGAGGATGCCCCTATGCGCCGATCGATCGACGAATTGATAGGGCTGATGCGGGAGCTGTCCAACGGCTGCGCGGAGCTGCTGGAAGCGGTGGCGCGCGAGCACCAGGCGTTGCAGCGCGGGCGCTTGCCGGAGATGGCGTCGGCCGCGACCGGAAAAGAGTTGATTTTAAAACGGATCGCGGAGGCGGAGCGCCGGCGAGCGCTGCTGCTCGGCCGGCTGGCCGCCCAGGTCGGGCTGCCGGAGGCCTCCCTGACGGTCGAGGCGCTGGCCGACCGGCTGCCCCCAGCCCAGGCGCTCCGCGTGAGGCAGGCCGGCGCAGCGCTTCGTGGGCGGGTAGACCGGCTGCGGGTGGCCCAGGCGCGCAGCGAGGCGCTGTGCCGCGGGGCGATTGAGATGCTGCAGGGGGCCCACCAGCTGCTCAAGGGGTTTCTGACCGGCGCTCCCGTCTATCACGGGCATGGGGGGTACCCGGCGGCCCGCATCGGCGGAACGCTTATCAGCGGGGAGGTGTGAGCGTGCCGCGGGTCTGCACGCGTCATACGAACCCCAGGGCAGGGTATGGTGACCTCCGCTTCGAACCCGCATGAACAGCCGGCCGTCCCGGCCACAGTGGCGCCCCGCCTGAGGCTTGAGAGCATCAAAGCCCGGGTGAGAACGCTTCCCGGCATGCCGGGGGCGGCCGTGAAGCTGCTCGCCCTGGTGGACGACCCGCAGGTCTCGCTGCGCCGGGTCGAGGAGATTCTGCGCCAGGACCCCGGGCTGACCGCCAATGTGCTCAAATTGGCGAATTCGGCCTATTTCGGCATTCCGGCGCGGGTCGGCTCCGTACGGCAGGCGGTGATGCTGCTGGGCGTAAAGCGCCTGACGCACATGGTGATCGCCGCCTGCGCCTCGACGCTGATGGACCGGGCGGTGCCGGGCTACGACCTGCCGGCCGGGGATCTCTGGCGGCATTCCCTGGCGGTTTCGGTGGCAGCCGAGGGCCTGGTGCGCGAGCTTCAGCTCGGTTCGGGGGAAGAGATCTTCACCGCCGCGCTCCTGCACGACGTGGGCAAGATCGTCCTGGGCCAGTTCCTGCAGGAGGGCGATGAGAGCCTTCGGACGGCTCTCGATCAGGGGCTCGGTTTTCTGGAGGCCGAAGCAATGGTCCTGGGGACCACCCACGCCGAGATCGGTGCGGAGGTGTTGTCGAGCTGGGCCCTGCCGGAGACCATGGTTCAGGCCGTGCGCTGGCATCACGCCCCCGAGAGCGCCGGCCGCCCGGATCCCATGCTGGACATCGTGCACGTGGCCAACATGCTCTGCCTGATGCTGGGGATCGGGGTCGGACGCGAGGGGCAGCACCGCCTGCCGTCTCCGGCGGTGACCCGTCGGTTGGGACTGAGCCCCGCCCACCTGGAACGCGTCGCCAGCCACACGCTGCAGTGGGTGTGTGAGCTTTCGTTGGTGATCGAGCCGGCGTACGGCTGAAAACCCGTGCACCGGATGGGGCGGTTGGTACGGTGCTGTCACCGAAAGGCGTGCCGCGGGGCCGGGCCGGCCGGCGGCGAGGTTAGGGCGGCGATCGATGCGCCGCGAGGGGAGCAAGAGAACATGACACATCTTTTCGGACTGCTTCAGATCGGCACCAGTGCCCTGCTCAGCCAGCAGCGGGCCGTCAACGTAACGGGCCACAACATCGCCAACGTGAACACCCCCGGCTACTCCCGCCAACGGGTGGGCATGGAGACCACCACCCCCGCGGAGTCCCCGGTCGGGACCATCGGCTTCGGCGTGCGCACGACGATCGTGGAGCGGGTCTATGACCGGTTCCTTGGCGTCCAACTCAACCAGGAGAACGCCAATCTCGGCCGCTGGGAGGCGCAGCAGGGGACGCTCGATCGGGTGGAGGTGGTCTTCGATGAGACGTCCGGTTACGGCCTGAACCAGGCCCTGAGCGAGTTCTGGTCGGGCTGGCAGGATCTGGCCATGAACCCCTCCGGCGGGGTCGAGCGGGCGGTGCTGGCGGGCGCCGGCCAGAACCTTGCGGACACGATCCGCCGCGAGTACGCGGATCTCGAGCGGATCCGCACTGATACCGACGCCTCGCTGGCGGCCGGCGTGGCGGAGATCAACCGGCTGACGGCGAGCATCGCGGACCTGAATCAAAAAATCCTCCGCATCGAGGCCGGCGGCACCGATATTGCCAACGATTACCGCGACCGCCGGGACCTCGCCCTGAAGGAGCTCTCGGCCCTGATCGACATTCAGAGTTTCGAGGATTCGGCCGGCCGTGCGGTCGTTTCGGTGGGCAGCGGCCGGACGCTGGTGGAGAGCGGGAATCACTATGAGTTGGCGGTGCGGCCCAATGCTACGACCGGCCGTGCGGAGCTCATGTGGCCCGATGTCGGCGGCGGCTGGACCGACATTTCGGGCGAGGTCCGTGCGGGCAAGATCGGGGGCTGGCTCGATGTTCGCGACGGGAAGATTGCGGACTACATGAGTCAGCTGGACGAGCTGGCGCGGAACCTGATCAGCGAGGTCAATGCGCTGCACGCGGCCGGTGCCGGGGCAGAAGGCACCACGGGGATTGATTTCTTCAGCGGGTCAGGAGCGGCGGACATGGCCGTGGACGCGGCCATCCTGGCCGACGTCAACACGATCGCCGCCGCGGCCGCCGGCGCCCCGGCGGGCGACGGCAGCAATGCGCTGCTCATCGCCGGGCTCCAGACCGCTGCGACGATGAGCGGGGTGAGCTTCGAAGCGGCCGCCAACGCCCTGGTCAGCGGGGTCGGCAACGACGTGCGCGAGGCCAAGGCCTATGCCGGCCACCAGTCCGACATGCTGGCTTATCTCGAGAACTACCGCGAGTCCGTCTCCGGGGTCTCGCTCGATGAGGAGATGGTGAACCTGATCAAGTACCAGGCCGCCTACAACGCCGCCGCGAAAATGATCACCATGGCCCAGGATATGCTCGACAGCCTGCTGAATATGAAACGGTAATGACGGCGTATTTTATTATAGAAACTATTAAAAATAAAAACAATAAGTTAATCTATAATAACCATATTTTACATTACCATTTTTTCCGGAGGAAAAAATGCGGATCACCCAGAACATGATGGCCGGCGTTTTCATGCGCAACATGCACAAGCAGACCGCGGCGATGCTCCAGCGCCAGGAGCAGGTGGCCAGCCAGAAACGGATCAACCGCCCCTCGGACGATCCGATCGGGATCGGACGGGTGCTGACTGGTCGTTCATTGCTGGCCGCCATCGACCAGTACGCGGAGAACATCGCCCAGGGCAAAACGCGGATCGAGACGACCGACCAGACGCTGACGATGGCCGGCGACCTCGTGCGCCAGGCCCGGCGGATCGCCGAGGAAAAGAGCGGCGAGGAGATCAGCGCCGCCGAGCGGGAGCTGGCCGCCGGGCATATCAAGGAGATCTATGACCAGGTCATGCAGCTCGCGAACTCGCAGCACGCCGGCCGCTACATGTTCGGCGGCCACGAAGTCGACCGGCCGCCTTTCACCCGCGATGACGATTACACCGCCAGCTACAACGGGGATGCCGGCAGCTTCCGGATCCCCATCGCCGAGCAGGTCGAGGTCGGCATCGACGCCGACGGGCGCAACTTTTTCATGGACGCGACCGCCGGAGGGGTGGATATCTTTGCTGAGCTGAAAAACCTGATCGACGGTCTGGAGGAGACCGATTTGGCGGTCGGCAGCGCCGCCATCCGGGCCGCCGTCGACCCGCTGCAGAACGCCGAGGTGCAGATTCGCAACAAGCGCTCCGAACTCGCCCCCAAGCTCTACCGGATGCAGGCGACCGGGGAGCACTGGGCGAACTTCAAGGTCCGGGTCCAGGATGCCATCGGACGGGACGAGGATGCGGATGTGGTGCGGGCGGCCCTTGAGCTGACCCAGCTTAAGACGGCCTACGAGACCAGCATGGCGGCGGCAGCCAAGATCATCCAGCCCAGTCTGGCCGACTTCCTGCGATAGGCTGGAAGAGGAGGACGGGGTGGGCGGCACACGGCGAACGGCGAGCGGATTCTTCCTGGCCGTTCTGATTCTTTTCTGGGGCATCGCCCAGGCGGCTTCCCTCCTGAGTGCCGGGGAGATTCAGCGGCTGAAGCGGGCCGGGGTGAGGGATGCGACCCTGGAGCTCATCGTGCGTGAGCGGCTGATCGAAACCGCCGCCTTCACGGTGGACGAGATCGTGGCCCTGAAGGCGGCCGGGGTCGGCGACCAGGCGCTAGACGCCATTCTGGCTGAGGGCTCCTTTCTCAAGGAGCGCGCACCGGTCGTCTACGGCCGGGAGCTCCGCCCCATCCGCTTCACGACGGTCAAGGACATCATCGAGCTCAAGAACGCCGGGGTGAGCGACGCGGTGCTTGAGGCGATCATTGCGGTCAGCCGGTCCGCTGCGGATGTGGACCGGGAGGCGGCCTTCCGGCTGCTGCGGGAGATGGGGATCTGGGTCGATGTGCGGCACCCCTGAAAAAGGCTCTCTTATAGAGGGGCAGGGTACGGACAGCCTGGCGGAGCTGCGGAACGCCGAGCGGCTGTTGGATGACCTGCCGATCCTTCTGATCGGCCTCTGCGCCGATCTGCGGGTCACGCGCTGGAACCGGAAGGCCGGCGCGATGCTGGGCCTCTCCGCCGACGCTGTGATCGGGGGCCGCCTGGAGGCGGTCGGCATCCGCTGGGACGGGGCGCGGGTGCTCCAAGGCCTGGCCGAGTGCCGCGCGCTCGGCCGCTCGGTGAGGGTCGACGACGTTGCCTTTACCCGGCCGGATGGCGCGGAGGGAATCATAGGTCTTACGATGCACCCCTTGACCCGGGAGGTCGATTCCGGGTGCGGGTTCACCATCATCGGCGCCGACATCACCGAGCGCAAGCAGCTCGAGCGCCAGCTCGCCCAGTCCCAGAAACTGCGCTCCATCGGGCAGCTCGCCTCCGGGATCGCCCACGAGATCAACACGCCCACCCAGTATGTCGGGGACAACACCCGCTTTCTCCAGGATGCCTTCGCCGAGCTGTTGAGCGTCATCGGCGTCCTGACCCGATGGCTGCAGGCGGCCCGCTCCGGACCCCTCGGCCCCGAGCAGTTGGGTGCGGTGGAGGAGGAGCTGCGCCGGGCCGACCTGGACTACCTGGCCGCGGAAATCCCGGTGGCCATCCGCCACACCCTGGAGGGGGTCGAGCGGATCGCGAAGATCGTGCGCGCCCTGAAGGAGTTCGCCCACCCCGGGCGCGAGGAGAAGGTCATGGCGGACCTGAACGCGATCATCGAAACCACGCTGACCGTGGCGAGCAACGAATGGAAGTACGTGGCCGATGTGGTGACCGACTTCGATCCCGACCTGCCGCCCCTTGCCTGCCATCCGGGCGAGCTCAACCAGGTCCTCTTGAACCTCGTCGTGAATGCGGCCCAGGCCATCGAGGAAGTAGTCGGCCGGGGGACAGGCATCAAGGGGCGGATCACCATCAGCACGCGCCGCCTGAACGGCTGGGTGCGGATCCGGGTCGAGGACACGGGGGCCGGGATCCCGGACACGGCGCGGCCCCACATCTTCGAGCCCTTCTTCACGACCAAGCCGGTCGGCCGCGGCACCGGCCAGGGGCTCGCCCTCTGCCACCCCGTGATCGTCGAAAAGCACAGCGGCCGGATCCACTTCGAGTCGGAGGTGGGCCGCGGGACCGCCTTCACGATCGAGCTGCCGATCGAACCGGGCGAGGGGGCGGTATGAGCGGCTCCCGGCGCGGCGCAGTGCTCTTCGTCGACGACGAGCCCCGTGTGCTCCAGGGGCTGCAGCGGATGCTGCGCCGCTGGCGGGAGGAGTGGACTCTGGGGTTTGTCGAGAGCGGGCGCGAGGCGATCGCACGGCTGGCGGAGGAGCCCTTCGATGTGCTGGTAACCGACCTGCGCATGCCCGGCATGGGAGGGGAGGAGCTCCTGCGCGCGGTCAAGGAGCACCATCCGCGCCTGGTGCGGATCATCCTCTCCGGGGAGATGGACCCGGCCGGCTCCTTCACGGCCGTGCACCTCGCCCACCGCTACCTGGCCAAGCCCTGCGAGCCGGAGGCACTGGTCGCCGCCCTCACGCAGGCCTTCGCCCTGCGCCGCTGGGTGGAGGCGAGCCCCCTTCAGGGACTCTTAGGGCGGATCGACACCTTGCCCAGCCTGCCCGCTCTCTATGCCCGGCTGCTTTCTGAAATCCAAGCGCCCCATTCCTCCCCGCGGCGGGTGGGGGAGTTGATCGAGCGCGACGTCGGCATGACGGCCAAGATCCTGCAGGTGGTCAACTCCGCCTTCTTCGGGCTGCCGCGGCAGGTCGTCAACGCCCAGGACGCCGTCGTGCTCCTCGGCTATGACACGCTGAAAGCCCTGGTGCTCTCTTCCCGGATTTTCGGTCAGTTCGACACCCGGCGGCTGCACGGCCTGAATGTGGAGGCGCTCTGGGAGCACAGCGCCCGAGCCGGTCTCTTCGCGCGCACGATCGCCGCGGCCGAAGCGCTCCCGCGCAAGGTCCAGGATGAAGCCTTCACGGCCGGCATGCTGCACGATATCGGCAAGCTCGTGCTGGCCCAGAATTTCCCGGAGGAGTACGCCGCCGCCCTGGATGACGCCCGGCAGCGCCAGCGGCCGCCGGCCGAGGTCGAGCAGGTGCGCTTCGGCGCGTCGCACGCAGAGCTGGGCGCCTATCTGCTGGGCTTGTGGGGGATCGAGGAGGGGGTCGTACAGGCCATCGCCGATCACCACCAGCCGCTGGCTCCCGCCGCCGGGCTGCCGGAGACGGTCGGGGCGGCAAATCGGCTGGCCCATGTGCTTTTAGAGGAGGACGGTCGGAGCCACGCGGCCGGCCCGGAGCCGGAGGCCGGCGACGGCGCGCGCGGACACACTTCTTTCGGCCACTGGCAGGAGGCGTGCCGCGCGCTGCTCATGCAGGAGGTTAACCATGTCTGACCGCGTGCTGCTGGTCGATGACGACCCCAATCTCCTGGCCTCCTTCCAGCGCCGGCTGCGCAAACAGGCCGATCTCACCACTGCGGAAAGCGGCGCCGCGGGCCTGGAGCAGATCCAGACCGGCGGGCCGTTCGCGGTGGTCGTCAGCGATTACTGCATGCCCGGGATGAACGGAATCGAATTTCTCGGCCGGGTGCGGGAGGTCGCCCCGGACACCGTGCGCATGCTGCTCACCGGCAGCGCGGACCTGCGGACAGCGATCCAGGCCGTCAACCAGGGCAACATCTTCCGCTTCCTCACCAAGCCCTGTACCAGCGACGAGTTCCGGGAGGTTCTCGCGGCCGGGATCGCGGAATACCGTCGCATTCACAAAGAGCGCAAGTTCAACAAACGCACGCGTCGCTGGCTGAGACAGGCCATGGAGGTACAGCAGTGCCTGCTGCCGGCCAGCGGCCCGGAGTGGCGCGAGTTGGACATCGCCGGCCGGAGTGTCTTCTGCGACCAGACGGGCGGGGATTACTACGACTACTTTGAGAAGACGGAGGCGGCCGAGCCCACGGTCAGCGTCGTGGTCGGGGACGTCTCCGATCACGGGCTTCCCTCGGCCCTGCTGATGGCCTCCGCCCGGGCCACGCTCCGGGCCTGTGCCCCGGGCTTCCGGAGCGTGCCTCAGATCGTTGCCCATGTGAACCGGCGCCTCGCCCAGGATGTGCAGGACACCGGGCGCTTCATGACTCTCTTTTACGCCGAGATCGACCGGGCCCGGCGCACCATCCGCTGGGTGCGGGCCGGCCATGATCCGGCCATGGTCTATGACCCGGACTCCGGCAGCTTCGCCGAGCTGAACGGGCAGAACGGGCTGCCGCTGGGGGTATTCAGCGAGGCGGCCTACGAGGAGTATCAGAGCGAGCTCGGACCGCGGCAGATCGTCGCCATCGGGACGGACGGGATCTGGGAGGCGCGTAACCGCGAGGGGCATCTTTTCGGCAAGGAGCGGCTGCAGGCGGTGATTCGGGAGCATGCCGCCCGCCCGGCGGGCGAGATCGTGGAGCGGGCGCTCGATGAGCTTCAGCGCTTCCTCGCCCCGCTGCGCGTTCAGGACGATGCCACCCTGGTAGTGGTCAAGCTGGGGGCCTGAATGCACCGCCGCGTCGACTGCCACGCCTGCCGCCACTACTATGTGACCTGGGACGAGCGTTTTCCTCACGGCTGCCGGCGGATGGGGTTCAAGGGCGGCCGCTATCCCAGCGACGAGGTGCGCAGCGCGATGCACGGCGAGACCTGCCGGCTCTTCGAACCCAACCCGCCTTCGCTCAAGCAAGCCCAGGACCGGCACGCCTGAAAATCCCGAAAAACCGCTCCTATGGCCGAAATCCGGTACCGCCCAGGCGCCGGAATGCCGGCCTACACCCCGCGGGGAGCGCGCAGCCGGCGGTACTGAAAAGAAAAACCCTGTTCGGGGGGGTGGCCGAACAGGGTCAGTCGGAGGTGGGAATGAAGGAAAGGAGGAAACTTCATTCCGTTGATCAGTTTAAATGCAATCCTGATGCCAAAGTCAAATTTTCGATAAAAATTTTGACCATGATCGGTCCTTAATTTAAAAAAATAAACATAAACAGTTAGTTAAGTATTAAACGGAAGGATGCAGGTTTTTGTCTGAGGGGTCGTTCCATTTGATCACTGACAAAATTCCGGCAATTTTTTCGTCAAGATTCCGTCATCGCACCCTTAAGCAGGTCATTTCTGCCGTCTGACCTAACCCTTTGCAGTGGAACAGCGCTTCGGCGGGGCGTGTGACTCGGGGGCCCGATTCGCCTCAAGTTTTGCGTATGCCGACCGATAGAGTAACCATCCCGGGCACGATGCGCGGGCACGATGCGCGGGCGGCCGAGAACGATAGCATGAGCATTCCCACGTCATTGAGCGTTTCCCAGGCAGCCGCGCTGTGCAAGGTCGGCCGCACCACCGTGGGTTACTGGGTGCGCTCCAAGAAGGTGTTTGCGCAGCGGGAGGGCCGCAACTACCGCATTCCGGTCGAAGACCTGCTGCATTTCCTGAAGTCCACCGGGCAGTCGATCCCCCCGGAGCTTCGCGACGGAAATGTCCAACGTCCTGTTTTCAAGAGCTTTCAGAGCTGCTGGAGTTTCTGGGAGGGCAAGGGCGAGCTCCACCGCTGCGGAGAGTGCGCCGCCCGGCGCCACCAGATCCAGGATTGCTTCCGGATCCGCGAAAGCGGCGCCGCTGGCTGCCCGCAGGCGTGCCGGGATTGCCGGTATTACGCCGACACCTTTCTCGCCCGCTTTCAGTTCATCCACCAGATCGACGTTCCGGCCGCCGTCTTCAAGGGGTTTAGCCTGTGGGGCGCGAATGCCGGCTGGGCCGTCCTGTGCGAGGCGCCGGAGGAAAGCTTCATCGGGATGGGGATCGAACGCGTGGTGCACCCTGCATCGCTGCCCGCGGTCATTTCCACATTGAAGCGCATGAGTCTCGGCGAACGAAACCCCGGCGCGACCGGACTGATTCACATCAACACCCCGCGGCGAAGAAAGGTGGTGGTTGATGCCTGGGTGTTCCCCCTGCATGAACCCGAAGGCGCATTTTTGCTCCTCGCAGGTCCCGCCGGCGCCGAGGGCGCCGCCGCAGGCGATTGACACCGACCGATACCGGACGTAACCACTTCGAGGTGAAGCATATGTTTCTGGGACTTTTGAAAAAGAACGAGATGCCCCACCCGGCCGGGCACGGCGCCACCGATACCAAACAAGCCGAAAAACAGCGGGAGTTCCTGCTGCAGGCGGCGCGGACCCTGCTTGTCCATGTACGCGAATTCACGCTCGATCTGCGGGAGCTTCCCTCTGCCCCGCTCCGGCAGGAGCTCTCTGAGCTGGCGGACAAACTGGTTGCGGATGAAAAGCTCAGCCGGCTGGAGCGGCTGTTCGAGGAGCGCAGCCGCGGCATCAGCGAGTTTGCCCGCCGCCAGAAAGAGTGCCTGCGAACGCGCGAGGCCGAGCTCAAGGACATCATCGACATCCTGACCAAGGCCATGACGGTCCTGGACGGCGACAACCGCGAATACAACCGCAGCATTCTCGAACAGGGCCGGCGGCTGGAAGAGCTCGCCCACCTGGATGACATCCGGCGGCTCAAACAGGACCTGCTGCAGGAGGTTGAGCAACTGCGCCATGCGGTGCGCGAGAAGGAGTCCCGTGACGGGGCCAAGATCGACTCTTTGGCGCAGCAGGTGGCGGTCCTGAACCACGAGTTGGAGCAGGCACGTACCGAATGCGAACGGGACGGGCTGACGGGCGTCTACAACCGCCGCTGCTTTGACCGGTATTTATCCGAGCTGATCGAGAAGAATTCGGCTGCGGACAACGACGTGGCGCTGCTCATGATCGACATCGACGACTTCAAGCGCCTGAACGACACCTTCGGCCACCTGGCCGGAGACAGCGTGCTGGCCGCCGTGGCCCGCAAGTGCCGGCAGCTGATCCGCAGTGAGGATTTCATGGCGCGCTACGGCGGGGAGGAGTTCGTTATCGTGCTGACCGGTTCCTCCCTGCGCAACGCCGTGAAGAAAGGCCGGCAGGTCTGCGAGGCGGTTGCTTCAACGCGCTATCTGCTGGAGGGCTCAAGCTGCCGGG
This sequence comes from Desulfobacteraceae bacterium, assembly GCA_041310895.1. GTDB lineage: Bacteria > Desulfobacterota > Desulfobacteria > Desulfobacterales > SpSt-501 > SpSt-501. The sequence goes on from JBFYWT010000193.1 coordinate 11,435, forward strand.
ATCCCCTCCACCTGAGCGTGAGCATCGGCGTCAGCGCCTACGCGCGGGGCGACACGGCGGCCGCGCTGGTCGGCCGGGCGGACAAGGCGATGTACCTTGCCAAGGCGGCCGGTAAAAACTGCGTGCGCTCCGAAAATGAAGGCGAATGAGACGCTGCGGGCCGGCAGCGATTCTCGGCGGCCGGCGGCAACTTTTGCCGGTTCAGGCGCTCTGCCTGCGGGCCGGCCCGGCCACCGGTGGCGCGGGCGGTCGTTTCCCAGATCTGATTTTAGTGCATGGTTTTTGCATTAAATTTACATTAGCCTTGTTTTGGCACCCGACCCCTCTCCCTTCTTGCTAAGTGAGGAAGGAGGAGAAAATTAAGGATGCGTTTTGTATAACAATACTCAACATATTGATATTGATAAAATTATAATAAAATCTGTCGGACTAGTTCTCTGTGGCACTCCGGCCCGAATCTGACGTTCCCTGGAAGAGAGGAGCAGGACAATGAAGATCAGCGGGGTGGACCCCGGGTTTGCGCGGATTGACCTCGAACGGCCGGAAACTCCCGGGAGCGTTCCAGGCACCGGCGGTTTTGCAGATCTCCTAAACCAGGCCTTGCGGGAGCCTGCCGCCACACCGGCTGCGGCGCTGTCGGTACCGACGGCAGCCGGGCTGCGGCCCGCCGCCCCGGCCGAGGCTGTCCAGGCGGCCTTCCGCGTGGAGTCGTTTCTAGATCTACTCGAGTGTTACCGACAGAAGCTAGCGGACCCCCGCACGGACATGCAGGTTCTCAGCGGGGCGGTGCGGGACGTGGAGAAGGGCATGGCGTCGTTGACACCGGCCTTGAGCTCTCTTCCGGAAAACGACGGGTTGAAGGAGATCATCCAAGGCGCCCTTGTCACCGCTTCGGTCGAGATCGCAAAGTTCCGCAGGGGGGACTATCCGGCGGCCTGAGGGGGCGACTGTGGCTCAGGCGCTGCCCTTTTCCCGTCACCGGCCCATGAGTAAGGTGAGGGCGTACATCCTGCGGATGGCCGGGCTCTCCACCACGACCCTCAAGGTGCTGCGGGTCTGCAACGAACCTGACACAAGCGCCAACACGCTCAACCGGGTCATCTCCCTTGATCCGGTCCTTACCGGCCGGGTGCTTCAACTCGTCAACTCCGCCTATTATTCCCTACCGAGCAAGGTGAGCTCTCTCACCCGGGCCATCATTCTGCTGGGGATCAACACCGTCAAGAACGTCGTGCTGAGCTTCGCTCTTTTCGAGAGCTTCTCGAAACAGGACGCCTTTCGGGCGTTTTCGGCCGACGGGTTCTGGGCGCACTCCCTGAGCGTGGCCGTGGCTGCCAAACTGCTGGCGGCCGAGCAGGGGGTTCCGGCCTCCGAGCGGGAGGATTATTTCGTCGCCGGCCTGATGCACGACATCGGCAAAATCCCCCTGAACCACCTCTTCCCCGACGACTATCGGCAGGCCGCCCAGTGGGCGCACTCTTCGGGCGCACCCATGTACGAGGCGGAGCAGGCCGTAATCGGGATCGACCACGGCGAAGTGGGCGGGGTGATCGCCAAACGCTGGGAGCTCGGCCCGATGCTGGCGGAGGCCTTGTCTCTTCACCACGAGCCACCCTCCCCCCGGCACAATGGAGTGAGGCTGGTGGGGGTGGTCGCACTGGCCGATGTCCTGACCCATACCATGGGCGCCGGTATTCCCGGGGGCGGGGGAGACGGTGAGGCCGCGGGGCACCGGACCCTGGAGGCGTGGGGGCTGTCACCGGAAAGCGTAGCCGCGCTTGCCGCTGCCGTGGCCCGGGAAATCGAAAAGGCGCAGGTGTTCCTCGAAATCGCCGGCCGGGAGTGAGCCCATGGATGTCACCTTCTGGGGGGTGCGGGGGTCGATCCCGACTCCCGGTTACGACACGGCCCGCTATGGCGGGAACACCCTGTGCATCGAAATCGCCCCCGAGGGGTGCGGCCGCACGCTCGTCATCGACGCCGGCTCCGGAATCCGTTCCCTGGGAAATGACCTGATCACCCGCTCGGGGTGGACCGAGGGGGCGGCGCGGGTCGATCTCTTCCTCTCCCATACCCATCTCGACCACATCCTCGGGCTGCCTTTTTTCCGTCCGTTCTACCACCCCTCCACCCGGGCTGTGATCTACGGGCCGGTGATCTCGGCCGCGGACAGCCTCGAGCAGGTGATCGGCGGGCAGTTGAGCTACCGCTATTTTCCGGTGCGCCAGGTGGAGCTATCGGCCGAGATCCGCTATGTGGATCTGACGGAGGGGGACATCGAGGTCGGCGACGGCATCCGTGTTGGCGCCACCTACCTGAACCACCCGCTCCTGTGCATGGGCTACCGTGTCGAGCAGGGCGGAAAAATCGTCTGTACGGCCTTCGACACCGAGCCCTTCCATAACATCTTCACGAGCGACCCCACCGATCCCGGCTACGACGAGCAGATGGCGCTGGAGGGCGAGCGGGCTGCACGCGAGGCCGAAGAGCGCCTCACGCGTTTTTTCAGCGGTGCGGACCTTTTGATTTACGACGGGCAGTTCACGGCGGCCGAATACCGCGCCGGGCGCGCCGGCTGGGGGCACTCCGCGATCGAGCACGCCGTGGCCGCGGCCGAGAAAAGCGGCGCCCGCCGCCTGGCGCTCGTCCACCACGACCCGATGCGCAGCGACGAGGAGCTGGACGAGCTGGCCCGCATCCACGGCGGGTTCAGACCGGGCGATGGGCCCGAGGTCATCTTCGCCCTTGAAGGGCTGCAGTTGACGCTGTGAGGCGGAAGAGCTACCGAGGAGGGCCGGCGTGGCCCCGCCGGGGGCGGGCGCAGGGCAGAGGCGGGGCTGGCGGGAACACCTCTTACAGACAGTTGATGCTTTTGGCCCAGGCCGGGTCCCGCAGCAGCCGCTTGGCGAAGGTCAGGTATTTCGAGGTGATGGCGCGCACGGCGAGCTGGAGCGCATAGGGCTTGATGGGTTTCTCCAGCAGGTAGGTCACGTTGGAGGCGAGGCACATGTCCACCACGTCCTCGCTCGCCTTGCCGCTGATCATGATCGCGTCCTCGTGCGCCGCCGGGAACTTGCCTTCGATCGAGTCGAGGAAGAAGAACCCGCTCATGCCTTTCAGAAAGACGTCGACGACGAAGATGGCCACCCCCGACTCGCGCTTCAGGCAGTGGGCGATGGCTGCGTCCGCCTGCGAGAAGCACACGACCTCGCCCCAGGTGTAGAAGCTTTCGATCAACTCCTTCAGCACCCGGCTGATCCCCGGGTCGTCGTCGAGCACAATCACATCCAGACCGTCGGACATGGTCCCGCCTCTTCAGTTCGGTTCGAATTTCTTGTGGATCAAGTTGTATTTCTCGAGCTTGCGGTAGATGGTCGATGGGTTGATGCCTAATATTTTGGCCGCCTTGGGGCGGTTGCCGCCGGTGACCTCCAGCACCCGTTCGATGTGGCGCCGCTCCAGGTCCTCCAGGGTCAGAAGCTCCACGTTCCGGCGCCGCTCGGGGCCCTCGTAGGGCAGCAGGCTGCGCGCCGAGGCGAGCGACAGCTGTTTGCCTTTTTCAAGCAGCACCGCGGCGGCCACCATGTTTTCGAGTTCGCGCACGTTGCCGGGAAACTCGTAGGTGAGCAGGCGCTCGGCCAGCTCCGGGGAGAGGTCATGGATTTTCTTGCGGTTGGCCGCGGCATAGGTTTTCAGAAAATGACGGGCGAGTGGGAGAATGTCCCGCCGGCGCTCACGCAGCGGGGGTATTTTGATGTTGTAGGTGTTGATGCGGTAAAACAGGTCGGCGCGGAAGCGGCCGGAGAGGATCTCCTCGCCGATGTCGCGGTTGGTGGCGGCGATGATGCGCACGTTCACGCTGCGCACCTCGGTGCTGCCCAGCCGGTAGAACTCGCGCTCCTCGATCACCCGCAGCAGCTTGGCCTGGAGCGCCGGGTCGAGCTCGGTGATCTCGTCCAGGAAGAGGGTTCCGCCGTTGGCGGCCTCGAAGAAGCCGCGGCGATCGGTGCCGGCATCGGTGTAGGCCCCCTTGGCGTGACCGAAGAACTCATCCTCGAAGAGGGTCTTGCTGAAGGCGGCCATGTTGACCGCGAAAAACGGTGCAGCGCAGCGCTGGCTCAGGCGGTGGATCACCCGCGCCATCATCTCTTTGCCCGTGCCGGACTCGCCGTTGATCACCACACTGTAGTCGGTCGTGGCCACGGCTTCGGCCTGGTGAAAGACGAGGGCCATGGCCTCGTCCTCCGCGATGATGCCGGCGAAGGCCTCCGGGTGCTTCAGGTTGGAGAAGATCTTGGTGTGCCCGAGGTGCGAGAGCTCCTCGCGGAAGCGCTGCTTTTCGATGTGGCTCTGCACCAGGGCCACAAGCTTATCGCCGTTGAGCGGTTTGACCAGGTAATCGGCGGCGCCCGCGCTCATGGCCCGGACGGCCGTCGGCACATCGTCGATGGCGCTCACCACCACGCAGTCGATCTCCGGGAACTCCTCACGGGTTCTGGTCAGGAGCTCCATCCCGTCGACGTAGGGCATCATCAGGTCCAGCAGCACAACCTGGTAACGGCGGTTGCGGAGAAGATCGAGGGCCCTCCGGCTGTCGGAGAGCAGCGCCGGCTCGGGCAGGCCAGCACTGATCAGCGTGGCCTTGATACTCAGAAGAAGCCCCTCGTCATCATCGACGACGAGGATTGGAGTGCCGTGAGGCGGAAGTGATTCCATAGGCGCGAGGGGTCATCATCCTATCGAATGTAATAGACTATCGGCAGCCGTGGCCCGAACGTTGGCAGGAATTCAAGGCCTGCAACAAGCATTCTAAAATTACTTCTCATTTTAGAATGAAACCCAAATACAGTCAAGCACGCAAGCCTCTGAAAAAGTGAATCTATACTATGAAATCAATTAGTTTAAATTTTTGTGGGCAAAATCTAAGGGCGTATCCCGGTGGGTCGGCCGTTGTAACTGCCGGCAGGCGGCTTTTTTTTGAAGAGATCAGGCAGCGGGGGGCCCGTCAGGGGGGGGCGGGTACCGTCTGATCAATGCGGGTGAGCAGGAGGTCAATCCTTCCTCCGGCGCGCATCCCCTCGCGCCAGCGGCGGGGGAGGGCATCAGGGCCGCCCGCGGCCCCCAGCAGCATGCCGGTGATGAGGCCCCGGCCGGCCGAGTCGCCGCCCGCCATCACGTTCTCGATCAGCCCCTCCTCCAGGCGGCTTTCGTAGGCGGCGATAAGGTGCACGGTTGCGGGAAAGGCCTGGTCAATCTCACAGGCCTGCCCGAATTCGAGGACGGTGGTGCGGGTATCGGCCCCCGAGCTGCGAAGCCCTGAATCGAGCCAGTCGAGCATCTCGGAGGGCAGGGAAGCTTCCCCCGCCGACCGTTCCATCGCTTGCCGGGCCGGCATTCCGCTGAGCGCGTGGCGGGCTGCGCGCGCATAGAACTCGGCGGCGGCGATCACCTGGGGATGGTTGTGGGTGAGGGCGGTCTGGCGCCGGGCGGCCGCTGCCAGGCGTTCGGGATCGTCCCGGAGAAGATAGACTATCGGGGCGATCCGGGCGGCCCCGGCGAGGTCCCGCGAGGAGGACCCGGCTTCAGGCGGAGGGCTCCCAGCCGCAATGGCGGCAAGCGTTTGACGGGTCGCACCGTCGATGTACCCATCATAGTTTTGGAAAAGCTCCTGCCAGGCCGCGAGGTATTGCTGCGCGTCGAATTTACCGGAGGCTGCGATCGATTCCAGCAGCACCAGGGTCTGATCCCCATAGTGGGTGAGCTCCCCGCACTCCCGCCTCGGGTGGTAGGTCGGGGGGGTGGGCTTTCTGAAATCACTCATGCGACCGAGGGTCTCATCGATCCGTCGGGTCTCATAGATCCAGTGCGCTCCGAGCGCCAGGGCGTCGGCGGCAAAGGCAGCAAATACCATGGTGCGGGCGTTTTCATTCATGGGGGGGCTCCCATCGCGGACGGTTGGGTGAAGGCGCCGGGCAGCTCTCTGCAGCGGATGTCAGCTTTTGTCCTCGAGCTGTTTTTCGCGGTAGGTGTCCTGGATGGAGGTGAGCATCTCCTGGAGCTCGGTGTGGGTCAAAATCCGCTTCTCGACCAGCAGCCGGGCCAGTGCTTCCACGTGCAGGCTCGTGGAAAGCAGGAGCTTCTCCAGGGCCTCGATGCGTTCGATACCGACCGGGGAGCCGTCGGCAGCGGCCTCGGGGGGCTCGAGGCGCCGGTCTTTACCGCTGCGTCGTTCGATCCCGTAATAGGGGGTCTTGATCCAGCGCCGGTTCAGGCCCGAGCGCCGGTCGCTGCCGGGGGAGTCCGATGTGAAGCTGCGCTTGAAGCTCATCGCGTGTCGTCCCGTGCGGTTCGAGGTTGATAAAGGATAATTTATCCTAATACAATCCGGCGTCCGGGTCAAAAGCCGGCATGAAAAAGCAGGAACGCCGGGGGCTGGAGGATAGAAGGCGCAACGTCGAAAAGAAGATCAGTAGAGGTCGAATCGCGCCAGTCTTCCGTCGAGCGCCCCGTTGCGGAGGGGCAGCCTCCAGGCGGGCCTGAGGCCAATGTGCTTGAGCATCTCGCGGTTGCCGAAGTAGATGAAGGCCGAGGAGCCCCGACAGCGCTGCTTCAGAAAGTCCCCGAACCCTCGGTAGAATTCCCCGATATCTCCGTCCCCCCGCAGCCGGATCCCGTACGGCGGGTTGCAGACGATCACCCGGTCGGGGAGCCCCTCCATACGCCGGAAATCCAGCCGGGCGACAGAAATCCCGCTGCCGTGGGGCAGGCGGCTCAGGTTGGTGCGTGCGGCGGCGACGGCTTCGCCGGCGATATCGCTGCCGGCGATGAGGCCCGGCGGCAGCGGACGCATCCGGCGATCGCCGGCGGCCTTCACCGCCGCCCACACGCCCGGGTCGAAATCCGGCAGCCGTTCGAATCCGAAGCGCGTGCGCAGCAGGCCGGGCGGGATGCGGCAGTGGCGGATCAGGGCCTCGGCCAGCAGGGTGCCCGAGCCGCACATGGGGTCATAGAGCGGTCGGCTGCCGTCCCACTCGGTGCGGCGGATGATGGCGGCCGCCACGCTCTCCTGCATCGGGGCCTCCAGGGTCTCCTTGCGGTAGCCGCGCCGGTGCAGGGAGCCGCCCGAGGTGTCGATGCCGATCACGGCGCGGTCGTTTTCGATGAAGAGGCTGACCCAGAGATCCGGGTTGATGCGCTCGACATCGGGGCGGCGGCCGAACGCCTCGCGGAAATAGTCGACGATCGCATCCTTCAGGCAGAGAGCCGCATACTGGGAGTGGCGGATCCGGCTGTTCGCGACGTTGGCGAACACCGCGAACGTCTGCTCCGGGTTCAGGAACTCCTTCCAGGCCAGGCTCCGGGCCCTGCGATAGAGCGCTTCCGTGGTGTGACAGCCAAAGGCCTCAAGGGGGGCGATGACGCGGGTGAGGAGCTGGGACTGATAGTTGATGCGGTAGAGCGCGGCCTTATCCGCTTCGAAGTAGAGGCCGCGGTAGGCCAGGCGGATGGCGGATGCTCCCAGGGGCTTCACCTCCTCCGCGGCCGCCTCCTCGATCCCTTCCGCCGCCTGGGCGAAATAGCGGCGGTTCTGCTGGTAGGCGTACATCCCTCTCCTTTCGGTGGCGCGGGTCGCAACGGCCGTGAGAATACGCCAGCTTCGCCGCCCGGGCAAGTGCGGCCGGCGGCGGAGATCGATCCGGTTTCTCTTGAAAACGCGCGGCGGGTTTTGATAAGAGATTCCGCAGAGGGCCACGCTCCATTCTTGCCGTTCCATGGCCCGCCACTGCCGGAGAGCGCGATGGTGACGCGTTGCCCTGCCTGCGCTTCCCCAGGCCGTCCCGGATGAGGGGCGCCCGGTTTTCCGCCGCCAAGGATGCCGCGCATGTACCTGCGGTTTTTCATGTTGAACTACCATCCGTTCAAACCTTCCGCCGGCGGCGGGGCGCTCTTTATCGGCCGGCCCCAGGCGGAGGCCTTGGCCCACCTGCGCTATGCACTGGACGAGGGCGATGGCTTCACGGTGATCACCGGCGAGCGGGGGGTGGGCAAGACGACGATCTGCCGGGCCTTCATCGAGCGGCCGGACCCGAACACCGCGGTCGCCTTTCTCTCGGCCCCGGTGCGAAGTCCCGTGGAGCTCCTGCGGCGCGTGAACGCCGCGTTCCTGATCCCGGCCGACGATGCGACTCTAAAGGGGCTGATTGATCCGCTGAACGATTTTCTCATGCGCCGGAAGGTCGCGGGCGGTAGGGCGGTGGTCGTGATTGACGACGCCCAAACGCTCTCGGCCACGGTGCTGGAGCAGATCCGGCTGATTTCCAACCTGGAGACCACCCGCGAGAAGCTGATCCACTTGGTGCTGATCGGCGAGCCCGGCCTGCTCGATATCCTCGATTCGCACGCCCTGCGGCAGATGGGCCAGCGCGTGTCGGTGCGCTGCGAGCTAGGACCCCTCTCGGAGGATGAGACGTCCGCCTACATCCGGCACCGGCTGAGCACGGCCTCAGCGGGATCGCCGGTCTTATTCGACCCCGGGGCTCTGCGGATTGTTTACCGTTATGCGCGCGGCAACCCGCGGCGGATCGACGCGGTCTGTGAAGCGGCGCTCGCCGCCGCCTTCAGCGCCGGGCGGAAGACGGTGGGGGAGGAGGCCGCCCGCGCCGCCGTGAGCAAAATGGCTCAGACGGAGGCCGGGCGCACGACCCGGCTCCGGCACCGGGGGCTGCTCGCGGCGGGGGCAGGGTGCCTGCTGGCGGTTGCCGTCGGGGTCTTTGCCGTCCACACCTGGCGGCCGGGGACGGCGGTAGCTCCGCCGCCGACGGCCGCTTCCGAACCGGAGGCCGCCGCCGTTCACATCGTCAAAAAACCCGTGCCAACGGCACTGCCCGCTGAGGAGATCATCCCGCCTCGCGCCGTGCCGCCCGTGCCGGAGACATCCGCAGCCCCGCCCGCGGTCACCTCGACCACCCTGCCTGCGCCGCTGCCGACGGCCGGTTCCGTGCCGGAGACCTCCCCACCGCAGACCCATTCGGTTCAGGTGGGCGCTTTCCTCTTGTATGAAAATGCCGCGCGGCTGGTCGCGCGACTGGCGGCCAAAGGGTATGAGGCCCGAGTTTTCGAGGCGGTCGACGGCGCGGGGCGCCGCTGGTACACGGTGCGGATCGGGGACTACCCCAGCCCTGCCGACGCCCGCTCCCAGGCAGAGTCTTTTACGCGGGCGGAGGGGATGCAGAGCATTGTGAGGCCGTACGGCAAATTCTGACAGCTGCGCCGAGAGCTGGTTATGGCCCGCGATGCATCCTACCGCGAGTGACTCCTTACATTCGTGTGGGAGCGGCTCCCGGCCTTCGTAGCCTGTACTTCGGCGGAGTAGGCTCCAGCCGCGATAGACGGCCCGTCGTTTGGTGGTTATCGCGCTGCCGCCACGGCGGGATTCCCCGAGATCAAAAATAGGGGCGCCCGAAACTCCCGGCGTAAACCCGCTCCCGGAGGAGCTCCGCCGCCGGACGGGGCTTCTTGGATTCGGCCGGGGCTCCGATCGCCACGGCGGCCAGTACCTTCATCCCCGCGGGCAGCCGCAGCTGCTCCGCGATGTACTCCTCCGAGGTGCGCGTTTCGCCCTGCCGCCGCTCCCGGAACTGGATCCAGCAGCTCCCCAGCTCGAGCGACTCGGCCGCCAGCTGGATCATGAGGGTGGCGATGGCCGCATCCTCGACCCAGACATCCGACTTCGAGGCGTCCGCGCACACCAGGATCCCGAGCGGAGCATCCTTCAAAAACGAGGCACCATGGGGCTTGGCCTGGGCGATGGCCGCCAGCATCGGCTTTTCGGTCACGACGACGAAATGCCAGGGGTTGTTGCCGCGCGAGGAGGGGGAGCGCAGGGCCGCCTCGAGAATCAGGTCGACCTTCTCCTTCACGACCGGGCGGTCCTGAAACACCCGGATGCTGCGGCGCTTGCGGATCAAGGACATGAACATGGCGACGATCTTTCCCTTCGTGTGGTGGCTGACTGAGAACGGTGGTGCCCCCGGCAAGAATCGAACTTGCGCTAACACGGATTAGGAATCCGTTGCTCTATCCACTGAGCTACGGGGGCGATCGTTTGTTTTCAAATCTATTTCAATATGTTGTCAAGATGCGACTTTTTCGTTTTTTCATCAATGGGGTCGATTGTGCCGATTTTGTGCCCATCTGGGACCGCAAGTATTCGTCCTGATTCAACATCGCCATTTTGAGGTCTTCCCTAAAATTCTTACACCAATTCCCGAATCCCGACAAGCCCTTTCCCAGACCTTATCGCAGCGTTTAACCCGGTCGGTGCCGGCTTGATCCAAAAAGACATAGGGCATCAGTTTCCGGGCCTGTTTGCGAAGCTCCCACTGCGCGCCAGATATAGCCTTGAGCTCCTCATCCAGGCAGACCGTACGGGCTTCGTTGTTCCTGGTTTCACCGACCTCCAGGCGAACGACACCGGCGGTGCGGTCCACCTGGTTCCAGGTCAGCTTGGCGATCTTTGACAGGCGCCAGCCGTTGGTGCGCATCGCCGAAGTGGAGAACCGATGGCATGATTGAGCGTCTGATCCACACTGTTGCGTACCATCTCCGAGAGATGGCCTTGAATCGCCGACTCGTCAAATTGGATGATTTCCTCCGGCGTTGGTGTAAGATGGGACTCCACGGCAGTGCTCCTTTCATTGGCTCCAGTTGTTGTTGTGGTGACTCAACGGATACCCCAGAAGGGCACTGCCGTGTTCGTTATCTGAAAAAGCGAAAAATATTCTACGTTATCGCGGAGGTTCGGGGGAGACGGATGGATATGTTTTCTTACATAATAACCAGAGATGGCAGCTGCTATCAAAGATTGCTGATATCATAAATCTCGTATTTGGTAAGCATTTCCAAAAACTGTTCTATTTTGGCTTCATTAACCGCTCTTCCTTCGCTTCCCTCCCAGCGGACCCAGTCTTCAACATTATCCCAAGTGGAAACAATCATGATGCGCTGAGGATCGTAGTGGTTAATCAGGGTTTCGACTGAAATGTATCCTTTTTGTTCCAAGGCGATTTTACGATTTTTGTTTAATAGATCGACCACCCTTTCGAGTTATCCCTTTTTCGCGTGCCGCTTTATATAAATCCGTATTGCCATAGCTCCTCCGAAATTTGTAATAGGCAGTTGAGACCACAGCAATATCAATATGCCCTTCCTTACTTAGAATTTCAACCCGGCCTCTACTCGCCTTGATGAGCGCTCCGCTCAACCGGCATAATCAGACAATTCGGCCCCCCCATGCCTTTGGTAAATTCGGTTAAATCAAGAACGTGGACAACATAATCTCTCCTTTTCAGAAGATCTATCACAACATCATTGGTGTAATTGACAATAAATTCATTATCACCAAGACAAATAATATTTGCTGTCGTATTTTCACCGCAAATTATTTCGACACCTTCAAAGCCTGAAATGTCCTTTCGTGAAACAAACTCTTTACAGAACAATACCCGCTTTGAGTCTAATGTCATTAATGCCTTGTCAAGATGCAAAATTGTGTCAGGTAATTTTATTGCTCTGACTTCATATCCCATTTTAGTTACAATTTTCGAAAATTGCCTTATTCCTTCTTCATTCGTGCGAACCGAGTTGCCTATAAATGCCACATTTCCGGCAAGCACAACGTCACCGCCTTCAACGGTTCCAGGCTCATTAATCTCCCCCGCGCATAGCCCTCCTTGCGCATTTAAGAAATCCGCCATCCATGTTTCTTCGCCCTTCCGGGTTTTCAGACCCAAATTGAGTTTTATGTAACCCCGCGGGGTGTATAAAGATGCATCTCTTGTAAATACAGAATTTGGATGGCCAATTAATTCTGGAAGGTCCAATACTTCGGCTCCGAATTCTTTGAGTTTTTGTTTCAATAGGCCATGTTGCCTTAGCGCTAATTCTGGGCCTCCCAATTCTCCGATGTTATGCTCCTTTTTGTTTTTGGCGTGCGGATACTCTTTTTGGGGTGTACAAACCACCACCTTTTTTAATCGCTCACATTCGCTTTTTACCATTTACAATTATCCTTTCTTGGATGCGTGCCTGTCTCCCATCGAATCTCCTATTCCTCGCGGCGGTGGCTGTCAAGGGAGTCGCCCCATGGATTTATTATAGCCGGTTATCCAATCGCGTGCGTAGAACAGAGCGCTACGCGCAACACGTGAAGCGCCTGCGCAGTTTTGTCTTTTTGGTCCAGGGCCGAAAGAGCCAGGCCCCCTTTTTGCGAATGGCCGATGACTCCCTTGCGGTTGAACCGCCGATCGGTAAGGCCCCACCGTGAGACGGTCCTCAAGTGAGTCTATGGCCTTTCGAGGACGAAAAAGCTTGAAAAAAAGAGTCGAAGGACCTACATCACATAGGGATTGCGGCCTTGGTGGCCTGCGCCGCTTCACCGGCGCCGGGGCTGAGAAGGTAAATCGGAGGGCAACTATGAAGACGATTCTGGTGGGCTTTTTGGCAGCGCTTCTGATTCTGTCGGGCGGCGTCCCGGCCGGTGCGCAGACGTTGAAAGACGTTCTTTTCGACCCTGGCGTTCTAAAGCCGATTGACAGCACCCTCAAGGTGAAGGTGGGGCAGGCGGCGCCGGATTTCACGCTGCCATCGATTTCCGGGGAAAAAATCCGCTTGAGCCAGTTCCGGGGCAAGAAGAACGTGGTGATTTCGTTTGTCCCGGCGGCCTTCACGCCCGTCTGCTCCGACCAGTGGCCGGGGTACAACCTGGCTCGCGGCCTTTTTGAAACGCACGATGCGATCATCCTCGGCATCACAGTCGACAGCATTCCGGCGCTCTATGCCTGGACGCGGCAGATGGGGCCGGAGCTCTGGTTTCCGGTTTTGTCGGATTTCTGGCCCCACGGGGCGGTCGCTTCGAAATTCGGCCTGCTGCGTTCGGACGGGGTCGCCGAGCGGGCGCTGATTTTCATCGACAAGAAAGGCATCATCCGGGATATCCTGGTTTCCGACATCAACAAGCGGCCCGATCTCGAGTCCTGTGCCATTGCCTTGGACAAGCTGACTCCGAAATGACGGCGGCGCGGTAGGGCACTGTGCCTGGGTAGCCTCGTGAGGCCCAGCGTCAGTGCCGCCGATTTGATCTGAAGCACGTCAATGCGCATCAACCCCATGGAGGTGATCTATGGCGAAAACCCCGCCCGGCAAGAACCCCATCGTCGAGCAGTGCCGCGGCTGCGAGAATATCGAAGGTGAGTTCTGCCGCATCTGGGCGGTGCCGGCTGCCAAGTGGCGGCTGGGTCCCTGCCCCTCGAGCACCCACGTCAAAATTGAAATAAAAGAGCCGTCGGAGAAAGTCCGGGTCGGGCAACAGAAGCAGAAGAAAAAGTAGAAGCAGCTGCATCACTCCGTCTGCCTGTCGCCCGTCGGCCCGTCGCCGGTCGGTCTCTCCCGTTTCCCGTCTATCCGTCCGTCGATCGGTCGGCCTGGCGCAGGTTCTCCCGTCGAGCCGGCACCTCCTTTCGTCGTTTTCGGCGGCGTCCAATTGAATTTCCTCCTTTGCCCTCCTGTGATATCATGATGCGAGGCCGCACCGGCGCCTGCTATTACGGCGGCTCCAGGAGGATGGCATGAACCTGCACTTTACAGCCGACAACGGAGCGGTGGATGCCGCCATTTCCCAGCTGCTGGACCTGGCCGGTCCCATCCGCCATCGGGACATGGTGCGCGAAATGATCCTTGCCGCGCTGAAGGCCGGCCGGGAAAACACCGAAAAAGCCGATCTGAAGATCATGAGCTCGACCTTGAAGGAGATGCGCTATACGGCCAAGGTCTTCAGCGGTTACCGCGCCGTGCGCAAGGTGTCGGTTTTCGGCTCCGCGCGCACTCCACCGGACAACCCGCTTTACCGGATGGCGCGGGACTTCGGCCGCACGCTGGCGGGCGAGGGGTTCATGGTGATCACGGGGGGCGGAGCGGGCATCATGCAGGCCGTGAACGAAGGGGCCGGTGCCGAAAAATCCTTCGGCGTCAGCATTCGGCTGCCCTTCGAGCAAAAGTCCAATCCCGTGGTCAACGGGAATCCGCGCGACATCACGTTCAAGTATTTTTTCAACCGCAAACTCGCCTTCATCAAGGAGGCCTGTGCCGTGGCCCTTTTCCCGGGCGGCTTCGGGACCCTCGATGAGGCGATGGAGGCCTTGACCCTGCTTCAGACCGGGAAGCGCTACCCCATTCCGGTGGTGCTGCTGGACCGGCCCGGCGGCGGTTACTGGTCGGGGTTGCTGAAATTCATGGGGGAGCACCTCGCGGCGGACGCCTACATCGGCGCAAACGATTTCAGCTTTTTCCAACCGGTCACCGGCATCGATGAGGCCGTGGCCGTGATCACGGCGTTCTATCGCCGTTACCACAGCCTGCGCTTCGTGGGGGGGAAATCCGTCCTCCGCATGGCCACCGAACTTCCGGCTTCCCGGGTCCAGGAGCTCCGGCGGGAGTTTGCGGACATGATGCCCACCGGGGGGCGGATCATGGCATCGGGCCCCCTGCCCGAGGAGCGCGACGAGC
>JBFYWT010000197.1:0-14822 GCA_041310895.1 Desulfobacteraceae bacterium
CAGACGGCCGACGACGCCGCTTTCCTTCATCAGGTTGCCCAGCATGATGGCCGCCGCCATGACTGAGCCCACCTGACCCCCGGTGTTGGCACCCACCGCGTGCATCAGGAGGAAGTTGAACCGGTTGTACTTCAGACCTTCCTTCTGAACGACCCGCGCCGCCATGGGATAGGCGGAAATGCCGGCGGCTCCGATCAGGGGGTTGATCTTGCCGCCGCTGGCCTTGCACATGAGCTTGCCGAAGAGCACTCCGCAGACCGTGTCCAGGCAAATGGCGACGAAGCCGAAAATCAGGATCATGATGGTCGTGGTCGTCAGGAACGCGCGGCCGTCCATCGTCGCGCCGATGGAGATCGCGAGAAAGAGGGTCACGACGTTGGCGATCTCGTTTTCGGTCGCCTTGGTCAGACGGCCGACGACGCCGCTTTCCTTCATCAGGTTGCCCAGCATGATGGTGGCGAGCAGGGGCAGGCCTTGGGGAGCGATGAAACCGCCGAAGATCGTGACCACGATCGGGAAAAGGATGCGGGTCGTCTTGGAGGCCGGCGAGGTCGACGCCAGCTCGGACATGTTGATCTGGCGCTCTTTCTCGGTGGTCAGGAATCTCATGATGGGGGGCTGGATGATCGGAACCAGCGACATGTAGGAATAGGCCGCGACCGACACGGCCGCCAGCAGGTGCGGGGCATACCGGGCGGATACATAGATCGCGGTCGGGCCGTCACAGGCGCCGATGACGCCGATGGCCACGGCATCCAGCTTGTCGAAGCCGAAGAGCAAGGCGAGCCCGATGGTGAGAAAGATGCCGAATTGGCCAGCCGCCCCCAGCAGAAAAATCTTGGGGTTCTCCAGGAGGGGACCGAAATCGGTCATGGCGCCGATGCCGATGAAAATCAGCAGGGGAAAAAGCTCGTTCGCGACCCCCATGTTGTAGATGGTCCGAAGAAACCCCTCATCGCCCATCAGGTCGGCCAGCGGGATGTTGACCAGGATCGCCCCGAATCCGATCGGAACCAAAAGCAGCGGCTCGACGTCCTTCTTGATTCCAAGGTACAGGAGCAAACACCCGACGCCGATCATTACCGGGTTTGACCAGTGCAGATGGAGTACTCCTGCGCCCAGGCCGCTCAGTCCATTCACAATCGCTTCAAACATGGTGGTCTCACTTTCCGCGGTTCAATTAGAAGGTTCCTCTTTGACGGGGAAGATCTTCTTCAACACGTTCATCAACACGGCCAGCAGCGCCAGGGCGGCCAGGGTCCCGCCCATTCCGACCACCAGCAGGGTCAAACCGAATGTCAGATTGTCCATGGCAACCATCTCCTGATGTGAAGTGGATCGTCAACTTTTTGAATGGATACTCTTATCACAAACAAACGTCAAAGACAAAGCCAATGACTGCCCGGCAGAGAGGGCCGGCGCCGAGCGCTGCAGCCACGAGGCGGGTCACTTGGACGGCAGCCGGGTGTGTGTGGACCGCCTGATGAAGCCTTCGGTAGGATCTACACTGATCGGACAACTGCAGTTGAACAAAAAAATTTTGTAACCTCCTTGTCAGGAGCTTTCAATAAAGTTGCCTTCGATTCGTTGAGCCGGGCAGGGGCGGCTCCACGGATCCCGACGGACGGCGCGGGACGATGCGCCGGGACGAATTTGACAACCATCGGCTGAGTCGATAACTTCAACTTATGTCTAAGGCGGCTGGAATGAGGATCGACAGCTGCCGCGGATGGAGCCTGCCGGGGAGGTGCGCGCAAACCGCGGCGGGGGTCCGGGGACCGAAGCCGTATGTCCAGGTCACAATTAGCATTGAGCATTCCGGCGAATTCGACTACCCTTGTGGGTGGGTACTTCATTATCAGGCTAAACGATGTTTCCGAAAGGAGGATGGATGAACACTCCCCAACGCACCGTGACCGCCCGGGGCGCCATCGCCCTCATTCTGGCCGTCCTGCTGGTCGCTTCCTGCCAGAGCATGGATGCCGGGGACACCAAGAAGGCCGCTCCGCGTCTGCCGGATGTGCGTGAATTCGAAGATGTGCTCGTACCCCGGGAGATGGACGTCAACCGGGATACCTCCTTCGTGTATCGTGGGACGGGCGCGCCGATGGGGCTTTTGCGCCTGGCAGGCTCCGTCGAGGCCGCCTCGCTGATGCGCTACTTCGAGGTAAACCTGCCCAAGGATGGCTGGAAGTTGGTGAGCCGCTTCCGGGCCCCGCAGTCGCTCATGGTCTTTCAAAAGGCTGAGCGGATGTGCATCATTGCCATCGAAGACTCGACATTTCGGACCTTCATGGACATCTGGGTCGTGCCCCTGAACGATGCGGTCGACACCAGCATTCGCAAGTGAGGCGGCCGGGTTTCCCCCGACGGTGACCATGGTCGATGCCCGCCGTTTCATTCAGACCATCGACGAGGTCTCCCGGAGCCTGCGGGATGTGGCACGGTCCGGCACAGCGGGGGTCGACTGCTCGCCGGCCACCCTCGAGGTTCTCGCCGGCTGGGGGCAGCGGCCGCTCAGCCGGCCGGAGAGCCTCGCCGAGATCCGCACGGACCTCGGTGACTGCCGGCGCTGCAAGCTATGCTCGAGCCGCACCCGGATCGTCTTCGGCCAGGGTAACCCGCGGGCCAGGCTCATGTTCATCGGCGAGGGCCCGGGACAGGACGAGGACCGGGCCGGTGAGCCGTTCGTGGGTGCGGCCGGGCAGCTCCTGACCAAAATCATCGAGGCGATCAAACTCACCCGCGCGGCGGTCTATATCGCCAACGTCGTGAAATGCCGCCCCCCGGGAAACCGGCAGCCGGAGCCCGATGAAATCGGAACCTGCATGCCGTTTCTGGAACGCCAGATCGCATCGATCCACCCGACGCACATCTGCCTGCTGGGGGCGTGCGCCGCGCAGAGTGTGCTCCGTACGACCGAGCCGATCTCGCGGCTGCGCGGCCGCTTTTTCGATCGTGAGGGAATCCGGGTGATGCCGACCTTTCATCCCGCCTACCTGCTGCGCAACCCGGAGAAAAAGCGCGAGGTCTGGGAGGACATGAAGCTGCTTATAAAGGAATATCCCTATGATGACTGAATGGGGAGGCAGGGTCCCTGCCGGCCTGCTGCGCTGGGTGCTGGCGGGGGTGCTTCTTTTCGCCGCCGGCGTCGGGACGGCGGCCGGTGGGACGAACGCGGTGATCATCATCCGCGTGTCCGACGCCATCAGTCCGGCGATCGCGGATTTCATCCACCAGGGCCTCAAGACCGCTGAAAAGGAAAAGGCCGCGCTCGCCGTGATCGAGCTCGACACGCCGGGCGGGCTGGCCGACTCCATGCGCACCATCGTCCAGGACATTCTGGCAAGTCCGGTGCCGGTGGCCGTCTACGTCGCGCCGAGCGGCGCGCGGGCGGCCTCGGCCGGGGTCATGATCACGATGGCGGCCGATATCGCGGCGATGGCGCCCGGCACGAACATCGGGGCGGCGCATCCCGTGGGGGCGGGCGGGCAGGAGATCGGCGGCAAGATGTCGGAGAAGGTGGTCAACGACATGGTCGCCCACGCGAAAAGCGTGGCCGAACGCCGGGGCCGCAACGCCCAGTGGGTTGAGCGTGCGATCCGGGAGAGCATTTCCGCGACGGAGAGCGAGGCCCTGAGAGAGGGCATCATCGATCTGGTGGCGCTCGATATCGACGACTTGCTGCGGCAGGTGAACGGCCGGGCGGTCCCGGGCAAGGGTACCCTGACCCTGGGCACACCCCGGAAAACCGTGCTCGAAGAGACCTTGCGGACCAAGATCCTCAAGACCATCAGCAACCCCAACATTGCCTACATTCTGCTCATGATCGGGCTGGCTGGGCTCTACTTCGAGTTTTCTCACCCCTGGGCCATCTTCCCGGGGGTGGTCGGGGGGATCTGCCTGGTCCTCGCCTTTTTCGCCATGCAGACCCTGCCGGTCAACTATGCCGGCATCCTGCTCATCGTGCTGGCGATCATCTTCTTCATCATGGAGATGAAAATCGCGAGCTACGGACTGTTGAGCGTGGCCGGGCTGGTGTCGCTGCTCCTGGGCTCGCTCATGCTCTTCAGCGGCGAGGGCCCGGAAAGCCGCGTCGCCTGGACCGTTTTCGTGCCGACCCTTTTGGTCGTGGGCGGGTTTTTCGTTGCGGTCGCGTTCTTGGTGATGCGGGCCCAGACGTCCCGGACCGCGACCGGGACCTTCGGTATGCTGGGCCAGATCGCCCTCGTCAAAAAGCCGCTCGCCCCGCGGGGCAAGGTGATGGTCCACGGCGAGATCTGGAACGCCGTGGCCGCGGTGCCGATCGCTGCCGGCGCCTCGGTCAGGATCGTCAAGGTCGACGGGCTGCTGCTCGAGGTCGAGCCGCTGGAGGCGGGGTCCGGGCCTGGGTCCGAAACGGGTTGACCCGTATCGCCCACCCCGGTGGTCCCCTGTGGGAGCGGCTTCCAGCCGCGATGTCTCAGCGCGTTTCCTCTTCTTTTGCCCCTTCGGGGTGAGGAGATTTCTACAATCGACTTCCGGTCACGCACGTATCTAAAGGGCCTCGGTCGCATCGTTTCGGGCCGAACCGGTCGCCGTCAAAGGAGGGCATCATGTACACTGCATTAGCGATTGTCCTGTTGGCCGTTTTTTTTCTCTCCGCCGCGCTCAAAATTCTCAACGAGTACGAGCGCGGGGTGGTCTTCCGCCTCGGCCGGGTGATCGCCGCCAAGGGGCCCGGGCTGATCATCCTGATCCCGGTGATCGATCGCTTGGTGCGGGTGAGCCTGCGGCTGGTGGCGCTCGACGTCGAGCCCCAGGACGTGATCACGCGCGACAACGTGTCGGTCAAGGTCAATGCGGTCCTCTATTTCCGGGTGGTCGACCCGGTGAAGGCCATCATCCAGGTGGAGAACTACAGCTATGCCATCTCCTACCTGTCCCAGACGACCCTGCGCAGCGTCTGCGGCCAGGCCGAGCTGGACGACCTGTTGGCCAACCGCGAGAAGATCAACGCCGAGCTCCAGGAGATTCTGGACACGCACGCCGACCCCTGGGGGATCAAGGTCGCCAACGTGGAGCTCAAGCACATCGACCTGCCCCAGGAGATGCAGCGGGCGATGGCCCGCCAGGCCGAAGCCGAGCGCGAGCGGCGCGCCAAGGTCATCAACGCCGAGGGAGAGTTCCAGGCGGCGGCCAAGCTGGCCGAGGCCTCCACCATCATCGAGAAGCATCCGGTGGCCCTGCAGTTGCGCTACCTGCAGACCATGCGGGAGATGTCCTCGGAGAGCAACACGACCACCTTCTTCCCGATTCCGATGGAGTTTTTCAGGCCCTTCCTGCCGAAGGCGGCGGAACCGGATAAGAGCTGAGCGCCGCGCAGGGGTGTCGGCGGCTGTTGGCTATTGACATCCTTAAAAGAAATGGTCTATGCAATCGGGCGCCGGTATCTGTTGACCCGCGGTTGGAGCGGCAGGCGCGGTCCGGGGCCGGCCGGACCATCGGGCGGGGGCTGATCGGCCTCCGTTCGCGTTTTCCGCAACTGTTTCCATTCAAGGAGGTAGCTTAAGCATGAGTGCAACCGAAATCGAAATCTGGGGGCGTCCCCTGGAGAAAATGACCACCAAGGACCTCAAGGAAATCGCCCTCCAGGTGCCGGAGATCTCCGGTGTCCACGGCATGCGCAAGGAGCAGCTCGTCGAAGCATTGCGCAAAAGCAAGGGCATCGAGCTGCCCAAGGTGAAGAAGGGCGCGGCCACCCTCGGCGCTCTCAAAAAGCGGATCCGCGCGGTCAAGACGCGGCGGGCCGAGGCCCTGGAGGCCAAGGACCGCAAAGCCGCCGCGATTTTCCGGCGCCGGGTCTCGCGTTTGAAGAAGCTCTCGCGGCGGGCGGCCGGTTGACGTCATGCTGCACGGGAGGCTCTCCGGGGCGGCCGCGCTGCGACCGGCGGCGATCGACCCGGCGTCGGTCGCATTCGACGTCGACGGGGTGATCGCCGACACGATGGCGCTCTTCCTCGACATCGCCCGCGACGAATTCGACGTGCGCGGGGTGCGCTACGAGGACATCACCTGCTACAACGTGGTGGACTGCCTCGCCATGGACCCCGATGTCGTCGACCGCATCCTACTGCGCATCCTGGACGGCACCTACACTCACCCGCTGAGGCCCATCCCCGGCGCCGCCGGGGTTCTGCGGCGACTGGCGCGGCGGTCCGCTTTGCTCCTGGTTACGGCCCGCCCCCAGGTCGGGCCGGTGGGGGCATGGATCGACGCCCTCCTCGCCGCGGACGCGGCAACGGTGGAGATCGTTGCCACCGGCAGCTTCGAGGCCAAGACCGAGGTGCTGCTCGATCGCGGCGTCGCCCACTTCGTGGAGGACCGGCTCGAGACCTGCTTCACTCTGGCCGATGCCGGTGTCCACCCGGTGCTCTTCGCCCAACCCTGGAACCGCCGGCCGCACCCCTTTCTCGAGGTTTCCTCCTGGGAGGAGCTCGATGCGCTGATCCAATGGTGACGCGGTGCTCCACCGCGCATCGCGCCCGGCGGCCGACGCCCCTCGGGCGGTAGGCACCCTCACGGCCCGGCGGCAACTCAAGCGGTGGGACCCATGACGGCTGCGGCGTTGACCAATCCAATCGAGGCATACCTGGAAACCCTTCCCGTCGAAAAGGGCTACTCGGTCCACACCTGCCGCGCCTACCGCCGTGACTTGGAGGAGTTTGCCGCCTACATGGCCGTCTGGGACGGCGATGCGACGCGCGCAGCGCCGAAAGAGCCCGCGCTCGGCCCGCAGGGGATCACCCCGCTCATGATCCGCGGGTACCTGGGGTTCCTGCACCGTAAGAACCAGAAGTCCAGCATCGCCCGCAAGCTGTCGACCCTGCGCAGCTTCTTCAAGTTCCTTCAGAAGAATGGCGTGGTGGAGGCTAACCCCATGGCGGGCCTGCTCACCCCCAAGCGTGAGAAGACTCTACCGGTGGTGCTCTCGGCCGACGAGATGTTCGCGCTGCTCGATTCGATTGAACCGAATGCGCTTCTGGCCGCCCGCAACCGGGCTATTTTCGAGACCCTCTACTCCTGCGGCATCCGGGTCTCGGAGTTGACCGGTCTCAACGTGTTCGATCTCGACCCGGCGGCGGGGGTGGTGCGGGTGCTGGGCAAGGGCGGCCGGGAGCGGATCGTGCCGGTGGGCAAAAAAGCCCTGGAGGCGGTTCGCGACTACCGCGAGCGGCTGCGGGCGGCGGCCGGCATCGGCGAGGGGAACAACGGCCCCATGTTTCTCAACGCGCGGCGCCAGCGGCTGACGGCCCGCTCGGTGGCGCGCATCTTGAAAAAACTGGCGGCCGCCTGCGGCATCGAGGCGCCGCTCTCGCCCCATGCCCTGCGGCACACCTTCGCCACCCACCTGCTCGACGCGGGGGCGGACCTGCGCAGCGTGCAGGAACTGCTGGGGCACCGCAATCTTTCCACCACCCAGCGCTACACCCACGTCAGCATGGATCGGCTGATGGAGACCTATGACAAGGCCCACCCCCGGAAATAGCAGCGCCGCCGCGCGCCGGGACGAGAAAGGAGACGCCATGAGCACGGCCAGCATCCAACAGGCCGACGCAGTGATCGCCGGCACCTACAAACGGTTTCCGATCGTTCTGACCCGGGGCAGCGGTTGCACCCTCTGGGACGAATCCGGCAAGGCCTATACCGATTTCGTGGCCGGCATCGCGGTCTGCAACCTGGGGCACGCCCACCCGCAGGTGGCCGAGGCCCTCTGCCGCCAGGCGCGCATTCTCTGGCATGTCTCCAACCTGTTCTACACGATTCCCCAGATGGAACTGGCGGCCTGGCTCACGGCGCGCAGCTTCGCCGACCGGGTTTTCTTCTGCAACAGCGGGGCCGAGGCGAACGAGGCCGCCATCAAGCTCGCGCGCAAATACTTCAAAACCGCCGGGCAGCCGCACCGCTTCCGCATCATCAGCATGGAGCAGTCCTTCCACGGCCGGACCATGGCGACGCTCTCCGCCACCGGCCAGGAGAAGGTCAAGGTCGGCTTCGACCCGTTGCTGGAGGGGTTCGACTTTGCGCCCTTCGACGACCTGGCCGCGCTGCGGGCGAAAATCGGCCCGGCGACCGCGGCGGTCATGCTCGAGCCGATCCAAGGGGAGGGGGGGGTGCGCTGCCCGCGGCCGGACTTCCTCAAGCAGGTACGGGCCCTGTGCGACGAGGCCGGCCTCCTGCTCATCTTCGATGAGATCCAGACCGGGATGGGCCGCACCGGGACGCTCTTCGCGTACGAACAGTTCGGGGTCACACCCGACATCATGACCCTGGCCAAGGCGCTCGCCAACGGGCTCCCGATGGGCGCGATGCTGGCGCGCGAATCGGTCGCCGCGGCCTTCGGGCCGGGGTCGCATGCGTCGACCTTCGGCGGCACGCCGATCGTGTCGGCGGCCGCGCTCGAGGTGTGCCGCACCTTCGAGCGGGAGGGGATTCTCGACCACGCGCGCCGGGTCTCCGACCACTTCCGGGGACGGCTTGAGTGGCTCAAGGGGCGGCATGACCTGATCGAGGAGGTGCGGGGGCTGGGGCTGCTCCTGGGAATCCGGCTGGCGGCCGCGGGCGAGCCCTTTGTTCACGCCTGCATGGAGCGAGGCTTTCTGATCAACTGTGTCCAGGGCAACGTGCTGCGCTTCGTGCCGCCGCTCGTGATCGGAGTCGAGCAGATTGACGCGCTCGTGGCGTGCCTGGATGAGCTCTTCGGCGCCGCGCGGCAGGGGTGAACGGACGGCAGGCTTCGTCGATTCTGCAGCGGATGCAGGAACGAGGCAGCCGTCCGTGGAAACGTACACGTACACAGCGCAGCGGTACCGTTCACTCGCACGTACACGTAAACGTACACTTACACGAAGGGAGTGTTTCAGGCGGAGGGGGTCGTTTACGTGAACGTGAACGGGTACGTGTACGGAGACGTGTGCGGGTACGGGTACCTGAAGGGATACGAAGAGCAAACCGAGGCAAAGACGAACGGCAGGATGGGTCACCATGGCTGATAAACTCTGGGACGGGAGGTTTTCCGAGGGCACGGCCGAGATCGTGGAGCGCTTCACGGCCTCGATCGACATCGATCGGCGGCTGTATCGGTACGACATCGAGGGGAGTATCGCCCACAGCCGGATGCTGGCCAAGACCGGGATCATCCCCGCCGCGGAGGCCGAGGCCATCGTTCAGGGCCTCGTACAGGTGCGCGGGGAGATCGAAGCAGGGCGCTTTGCGTTCGACCCTAGCCTCGAAGACATCCACATGCACATCGAGGCCCGCCTGACTGAGATCGTCGGTCCGGCGGCCGGAAAAGTCCACACGGCGCGCAGCCGCAACGACCAGGTGGCCCTCGACTTAAGGCTCTATCTGCGGGACGTACTGGATTCAATCGGGGTGCAGCTCGCCGCGCTCGAGCGGGCGCTGATCGGCCTCGCCCGGACCCATATCGATGTGATCCTGCCGGGCTACACCCACTTGCAGCGGGCGCAGCCGGTGCGGCTGGCCCACCACTTCATGGCCTATGTCGAGATGTTCGCGCGGGACCGCGAACGGTGCGCGGAGTGCCGGCGGCGGACCAACGTCATGCCGCTCGGAAGCGCCGCGCTGGCCGGGACCACCTTCCCCATCGACCGCGCCTACGCGGCCGAGCTGCTGGGGTTTCCCGCGATTTCGGCCAACAGCCTGGATGCGGTCTCGGACCGGGATTTCGTGATCGAGTTCCTGGCGGCGGCGAGTCTCTGCATGATGCATCTGAGCCGGATGGCCGAGGAGCTGGTGCTCTGGTCCAGCGCGGAGTTCGGCTTCATCGAGCTGCCGGACAGCTTCGCCACCGGCAGCAGCATCATGCCGCAGAAGAAAAACCCCGACGTGCCCGAGTTGATCCGCGGGAAAACCGGGCGGGTCTACGGGCACCTCATGGCCCAGCTCACGCTGATGAAGGGACTGCCGCTCTCCTACAACCGCGATCTCCAGGAGGACAAGGCCGCCCTCTTTGACGCCGTCGACACGCTAGGTGCCTGCCTCGAGGTCGTCACCCACATGCTGCCCGGGATCGAGGTGCGCTCGGAGCGGATGGAGGCCGCGGCCTCCCGCGGATACCTGAACGCGACGGACTTGGCCGACTACCTCGTCCGGGCGGGGATGGCTTTCCGGGAGGCGCACCATGTCGTGGGCCGGGCGGTGCGGTTTGCCGCCGAGAGCGACCGGGAGCTGCACGAGCTCACCCTGGAGGAATTGCAGGCCCAGTCTGGTCTGATTCGCGATGAGGTCTTTGCGCACCTGCGGACCCGGGATGTCGTCGACCGCCGCAGCTGCCCGGGCGGTACGGGCCGGAGCGCCGTGCTGTCGGCCATCGCGGCGGCCGAGAAGCGCCTGGCATGAGACCTGAGTCTACGATGCAGCCCGGCCGGCGGGCGATCTATTTCATTTTGGCGGGATGGCTGGCTGTCGCCCTCGTCGGCTGCGGGCGCAAGCTCCCCCCCATACCGCCGCCGGCACCGGCGCCGCCCCCCGTCAGCGACCTCTCCCACCGGGTCGAGGAGAACCGCCTGACCTTGAGCTGGACGGTGCCGGCGCCCGGGGCGCGGGGCCGGCTGCCGGTGGCCGGGTTCACGGTCGAACGGGCGCTCCTTCCGGCCGCCCAGGCGGGCTGCGCGGACTGCCCGCTGGATTTTCAGCCGGTCGGGGAGGTCGATGCCGCGGGCCGAGCTCCCGGCAGCCGGGTGCGGTTCAGCGAGATCCTGACGTCCGGTTTTCGCCACATTTATCGCGTGCGCTCCTTCGACCCGAATCGTGCGGCGGGTGAGCCCTCGTCGCACGTCGCTTTTACCTTCTGACTCCGGCATAGATTCATGACATCGATTGACTTCACTAAGATGAACGGCTGCGGCAACGATTTCATCCTGATCGACAACCGCGATCGACACCTCGACGAGTCACAGCTTCCGGCCCTCGTCACCGGCATTTGCCGGCGGCGTCTCTCGGTGGGGGCCGACGGCGTGATCCTGATCGAACGCTCTCAGCAGGCCGATTTCCGCTGGCGCTTCTTCAACGCGGACGGGAGCGGCGGGGAGATGTGCGGCAACGGCGCCCGCTGCGCGGCGCGCTATGCGGTGATCCACGGCATCGCCGGGGAGGAGCTGCGCTTTGAGACCGAGGCCGGTCTGATCACGGCCCGGGTGAACGGGGCGCAGGTCCGCGTGAATCTGACGGACCCCGGGGAGCTCACGCTGGACCGGCCGCTTGTTCTTTCCGGCGGCGAGTGGCGGATCGCCGCGGTCAACACGGGCGTGCCGCACGTGGTCGCGCGGGTGCCTGATGTCGATGCCCTCGATGTGGTGGCCGTCGGCCGGGAAATCCGCCGGCACCCCGACTTCGCCCCGGCCGGGACCAACGCGAACTTTATCAGCGTCGATGCGGCCGGGGCGATCTCCATCCGCACTTACGAGCGCGGGGTGGAGGACGAGACCCTCGCCTGCGGCACCGGCGCCGCGGCCGGCGCGATCGTGGCCGCGGAAACCCTGGGGCTCGTCTCGCCGGTTCGCCTGCGCACCCGCAGCGGCGAGACGCTGACGGTGCACTTCGCGCGCCGCGGCGGCCGATTCTGCGACATCCTTCAGGACGGCCCCGCCCGCCTGGTCTTCACCGGGCGCCTGCACGAGGAGGCCTGGCGCTGAGGCGCGGGATGCGGCCGGGTGGGGACCCATATCGCCTTCATATCGGTCGGCTCGAACCTCGGCGACCCGCTCGAAAACTGTAGCCGCGCGGTCCAGCTGCTCGCGGCGCAGGAGGGTGTGCGCGTCACCGGGCGGTCGCGGGTCTATCGTACCGAGCCCGTGGGCTACACCGCTCAGGCGTGGTTCGTGAACCAGGTGGTTCGCGTGGCAACCGAGCTCGAACCCGAGGCGCTCCTGGAGCGTCTTCAAGCGCTCGAGCGGGAGGTAGGAAAGACCGCACCCCCTGTGCGCTTCGGGCCGCGGGTGATCGACCTCGATATCCTGCTCTTCGACCAGCGGGTGAGCGCGGGGCCGCGCCTGGTCCTTCCGCACCCCCGGATGCACACCCGGCGCTTTGTTTTGAAGCCGTTGTGTGATATAGATCCCGATATCGTACACCCGGTGTTGGGCCGCGACGCGCGTTCCCTGCTCGCCGCTCTCGGGGATAATGGCCAGGAGGTGGTGGAGCACCCATGCTGCGGCTGATCGCGATTCTGGTTCTGGCCTACCTGGCCTACCGCGTCTTCCGCAAATGGATCCTCGGCCGGTCCGCCTCCCGGCAGGTGAACCGGCCTCCCGGGCCGCGGGGCCGCATCGACGACGTCATGCTCAAGGACCCGCAGTGCGGGGCGTACTTCGCTCAACGCGACGGGTTCCCGTTGAGCTTCGAGGGGCGGGAGCTACTGTTTTGCAGCCCGGCGTGCCGCGATCGGTTTCTATCCGCCAACCAACCAACCAAACAGTAAACGGGCGGCTGCCATGGAACAACCTGAAATTTCCCGACTCCCGCACCCGGTCAGCCCGATGGGCGCCGCCGGCTCGGCCGACGACGACGCACCCGGGGCGATCGGGCCCACGGGAATCTGGCAGCGGGTGAAGGATTCCGCCCATCACCCAAACAGCCTGACCCTTTTCCGGGTCGCGCTCATCCCTCTGATCATCCTGCTGTTTTCGTTTCCCAACCGCTTTCTGGCGTTTGTGTCCGCCCTGCTCTTCAGCCTCGCGGCCACCACGGATTACTTCGACGGCTTTTTGGCCCGGCGCCAGGGGAAAGTGACCCTCCTGGGCAAGCTCATGGACCCGGTGGCGGACAAGCTGCTGAACTCCTCGGCCCTGATCATGCTCGCCGCGCACGGATGGGCCCCGGCCTGGATGGTCTGCGTGATCATCGGCCGCGAGTTGACGGTCACCGGGCTGCGCAGCGTGATCGCGGGCAGGGGGGCCGACGTGTCAGCCTCCCACCTGGGGAAGCTCAAAACCGGTTTTCAGGTGGCGGCCATCATCCCCCTCATGATCCACTACCCTTTCCTGGGCCTCGATAGCCACGCCATCGGGACGGTGCTCCTGTGGCTCGCCCTGGGGTTCACGATCTGGTCGGGGGTGGATTACTTTATCAAGTTCAAACGGATTCTATGATCCGGTTTTCGGGTCCGGGTTTCCTGTTGACAAGGGGGTTGGAAACCGCTACTTATTCAGCTTTAGTTGAGCGGGAATAACTCAGTGGTAGAGTGCGACCTTGCCAAGGTCGAAGTCGCGGGTTCAAATCCCGTTTCCCGCTCCATTTTTTTGGCGGCATAGCCAAGTGGGAAGGCAGTGGTCTGCAAAACCACTATTCCCCGGTTCGAATCCGGGTGCCGCCTCCATTATCCATCCACAGATTCGGCATCGCAACAATTTGCACCAGCTGATGAATGGGTGCGGCGGCGCGGATTGCCTCGAAAGCGTGCCGAATTTTTGCTTTATCCCTCCAGTCCGGCATCCGGCAGCGCTCGCCCTCGGCGGTCGCCCGCTTCCCGATTTCTCCTTTATGTGCTCTCAAACGCATTAAGAAACGCATAAAGTGTCAGATCTTGGACTTTGATCATTTTAGCCGTCAGGCCTTTGACATATTCCAGAGTTGAAAAAACAAACCATCGATCCTTGCGCATTATGATTTAGACGGGGAGGAGAATTGCCGATGTGGAAGAACTGGGCAATCGTGATGATGCTTCTGGTGCCGATTTGGGCATTGGGCGCTGAGCATAGGCTTGGTATCACGCCAACGGAAGCCTACCGGCTCGTGCAGGAACAGGGCCGATCCATCTTGTTTATCGATGTTCGCGATCCGATGGAGATCATGTTCACCGGCTTCACCGATACCGTGGACCGGAACATCCCGTTGGCCATCACAGACCCGTTCGATTTCGATGATGACCAAGCGGCTTTTCGAATGAACTTCAACAAAAACTTTATTGCCGAGGTGGACAAGGTTCTGGCCAAGAAGGGACTCAACCGGGATTCGCTGATCATTACCATGTGCCGTTCAGGCGGTGCCCGGGGGCTGCCCAGCGCTGAGTTGCTGCTGAAAAGCGGCTTCTCCAAGGTGAAATTCGTTGAGCATGGCTTTCAGGGTGATGCTCGCAGGGAGGGTCCGCAGCGAGGCCAGCGGACATTGAACGGGTGGCAGAATTCCGGGTTGCCTTGGTCAAATCGAATCAATCCTGAAAAGATCTATCGGCCTTCCCGTTAAAAACGGGCTGTTGAAGCCAAAATCGGATATTGCTTTCGCCTATCCCACGCCCCCAGCGTTATGCCGCCTTCAGCCTACCGGGGATCGTTGCAACGACCCATCCGTTTAGATCGGGACCAGAGGGACGGGGGTCAGTGCCAGAATCCTTTTATGGCCCCACTTTCCCGACATGTTGTCTGAAACCCAAAAGCGATCCTTGTCATCATCGGTTCGTCCGCCGGCGTCACCTCCCATAATTTCGCCTTCGCCAAGTTGCCCCTCTCCTTGGTTGCAACCTACGCCTACATCAACCCGGTGATCGCGCTGTTCCTGGGATGGCTCATCCTGGACGAAACGCTCAATTTTCAGATCGCCCTATCCGCGGCGGTGATCCTCGCAGGCGTCTTCATGGTCAAGAAGGGCACCGCCGGGATAAAGTGTTCTTGAGCGAAAAGCCCGGTGACCAATAGGCCAGGCGGCCGATAATACGTCAAACTTTCAACATCGTCCCCTCCAACCAGGGCTTTTTCGATGCCGTTGTTTCAATCGATACTTACCAGTACTTCGGAACAGATGAGCTTTATCTCGGGTATTTGAGC
>JBFYWT010000201.1:0-11173 GCA_041310895.1 Desulfobacteraceae bacterium
TGACCACCGCCGTCCAGCTCCACCCGACCCAGATCACCCCCAGGCACATCCCGTGCAGGATGATGAAGGGGACGATCCGCAGCCACTCCACACGCCGGCCGCTCTCCGGCGGGCCGTCGGCGAGGCCGGCCTCGGAGTCGAACCAGCGCAGGATGGAATAGAGAAAAGCGGTCGTTTTCGACGTGGTCACGTGAGCTCTCCTCTTGCGTTTTTTTTAATCGGCCCGGGTGTGGTTGTCAATAACGGCGTTGATGCGGCAATACGTATTTTCCGAGCAATCCGCTTCCAGTTCACAGATTGCCCGCCTGTTGATCCTGTCGATCCTGTCGGATAAATTTTTGTCGGAAGGGCGAATTCGTTTTCCTCAGATAGGCCGGCAAAGGACGCTATTTCACCAGGCGTTTCTTCATGAAGACCAGCGCCAGCAGGACGAAGAGCGCCGAGAAGACGGCGAGGTAGAGGATGCTCAGGAGCGGGATGGTCTCGTGCAGCCCCAGGCAGATCAGGCGCGAGAGCTGGACCAGGTGGTAGAGCGGGAAGGCCAGGGCAAAGGGCTGGGCCCAGACCGGCAGGTTCGAGACCGGGAAGAAGGTGCCGCTGAACAGAAACATCGGGGTCACGAACAGGAAGATCGGCAGGTTGAACATCTCGATCGTGGGGATGATCCCCGTGAAGAAGAGGCCGACGGCGCCGAAGGCGATCCCCCCGAAAAAGGCGAGCGGGATCATGAGCAGGCCCTGGGGCCACTGGACGTAGCCGAAGGCCCCCAGCACGCCGAGCATGATGGTAGCGGCCGCGGCCGCCTTGGTGGCGCTCCAGGCGATCTCGGCGACGATGATCTCCTCGATCGAAAGCGGCGTGGCCAGCATCCCGTCGAAGGTCTTCTGGTAGTACATGCGCACGAAGGAGGCGTAGGTGGTTTCGAAAAAGGCGTTGTTCATCACGGCGGTCGCGATCAGGGCCGGGGTGATGAAGGCGGTGTAGGAGATCTCGACCCCCGCGTAGCGGATCGTGCTCAGCAGGCCGGCGAACCCGAGGCCGAAGGCGGCGATGAACAGGAGCGGCTCCAGCAGCGGCGTGATAAAGTTCACCTTCCAGATCCGCTGAAAGGTGACGAGGTTCCGCTTCCAGACTTTGATGAAGCGCCAGGAGATGGTGTGGGTATCAAGCAGCATAATGGCAGAAGATGGGGGTTAGAGTTTAGTTTTTGGTGTTAGGCAGTTGACGGCCGGTGAGTTTTCTTTTGTGTCGTTCCAAATATTATGCACCAAACACCATATACGAAATACCGAACACTATTTTTCTACTCTCTCAGCTCCCGCCCGGTCAGCCTCAGAAAGACATCCTCCAGCGTGCCGGTGCGGAAGGTGCACTGCTCGTGGCAGAAATTGTCGCGCACGGCGCTGCTCAGCTCTTTGCCGTCGGGAGTATAGAGCAGCACGCGCCGGCCGAGATCGTCATGGGCGATCGCGTTGGTTTTCAGGTAGTCCCGCAGGGCCTGGTCCGGCCCCCCGATCTCGATCACGCTGCGCCCGACGTGCTTGTGGATGAGCTCCGCCGGGCTGCCCTCGACCAGGATCTTGCCGTGATCGACGATGATCAGCCGGTCGCAGAGCCGGCTCGCCTCCTCCATATAATGCGTCGTGAGCACCACGCTCAGCCCGCTCGCCTTGAGCTTCTCCAAGCGGTCCCACACCTGGTGGCGCGACTGCGGGTCGAGGCCCGTGGTCGGCTCGTCCAGGATCAGGAGCTCGGGCCGGTTGATCAGCGCCCGCGCAAGCGTCAGGCGCCGGATCATGCCGCCCGAGAGGTCCATCACCTTGGCGCTGCGCCGGTTGGCCAGGGCGAAGAACTCGAGCAGCTCGGCCGCCCGCGCCCGCGCCTCGCGCGCCGGGATGGAGAAGTAGCCGGCGAACACGATCAGGTTCTGCTCCACGGTCAGGTCCGGGTCCAGGGTGTTGTCCTGCTGGCAGACCCCGATCCTGGCCTTGATTTTGCGCCAGTCGCGCGAGATCTCCATGCCGAAGACCCGGATGACCCCGCGGGTCGGCGGCGAAAACCCGTAGAGCATCCGGATGGTGGTGGTCTTGCCGGCGCCGTTGGGGCCGAGGATCCCGAAAAACTCCCCGGCCTTGACCGAAAAGGAGATGCTGTCGACCGCCGTCAGGTCGTTGAACCGCTTGTAGAGGTGCTGAACCTCGATGATGTCCGTCATGATTCCAGGAACCGGGTTTGTTCTTTATATCTTCCACCGGTTATTATTATCTCCCCGTCGATGTATGTCAAAGGGCAGAAGGAGATTAAAGGCTGATGGCCTTGTAAAAAGCGGGGCGCCCAAGGACCGCCGAGTGAGGCGTGCTCCCTGCACGCCGCAGCGAGAAGGGCCGCCGGGCAATCCCGCCTTGGGCGGGAGCATCGGGCTTTCGGCGCCGCCGTCACTGGAGAGCGGAAAGGGGGCCTGCATACCCTGTCAGCTCCACATACCCCCGCCCCTCGATCCGGCTGCCGCCCTTCGTTCCCTTGACCGCCACACTCCCCTCCCAGTAGGTGATACCCGTGGTGCCGGCGGTGCGCATCTCCTGGTCGTCCAGGTTGGAGACGATGTCCAGCTCAGCCCCCACCAGCGGGATGGAGAGCTTCCAGCGCCGGGGATAGACGGCGCCGGAGGTGGGACTCTTCCAGGTGTCCTTCACCTCGACCTTGAAATAGCCCCGCTCCAGGTGGCGCAGCGCGCCGGTGGCATCGATGTAGCTGCCGCTCGAGGCCGGATTCAGCCCCCCGTCTTCCTGGCGCAGAAGATAGAGCATGATCTCGCTCTTGTCCGCGAGCTGAATGCTGAACCAGTCCCACCCGACGGTCCCGGGCTCGAGCGGGGCGGTGCTGAACTCGTGGTCCATCCAGCTCTCGCCCTCGACCTCGAAGCTCTTCCCGGCCACGGTCACCGTGCCCGTCGTCGCCAGCCGGGTGAAGGAGTAATAGCAGCTCGCGCGCTCCGGCGTGCCGCCCTTGCGGCTATAGCCGTTGATCCCATGCCTCACCGGCTCCTTGACGGGCTTCATTTCCAGGGTGAAGTCGAAATCGTCGCCGAAGGCATGCAAGCGGTGGGCATCCGGCAGGATCACGGCATACCAGTTGCGCAGAAAGAGCGTGATGTCCGGCCCCCAGCGCACCCAGCCACCGAGGCCGAGGGCCTGGCGCGCGGCCCGCTCGGTCTGAAAATGGCGTTTTCCGGCCATATCGGAGAGCGCCGCATGGCCGAGGTAAATCTGCCGGCTGCGCCACGCCGAAGGAGGCTCCGGCCAGGCCGCCGTCCCGCCGAAGGGGGTCAACTGGTAGCGGAAGAAGGTGAGCTGAAAGCCGAACCGGCGCCCGGTCTCGGACTTGAGGTTCCCGGTCCAGTACCACCACTCGGTGCGAAACCCCGGATGCGGGCCGTGGTCGCGCGGGAACTCGAGCCGGCAGGGCTCGGTCACGGATAGAAACCCCGTGTCTCCGGCCACGGCAAGGCCGGCGGCGGCGATCAAAACCAGGAGCACCCGGTTGACGATTTTAAATATTGCCATGGTCGCATGTGCTTTCGTTGCACCCCTCCCCCGCCCCTCCCGCAAGGGGAGGGGTGTGAGGCTATCCGGTTCTTTGCGCGTGCCGTGCGCCGTGAGCCCTGCGCCCCGAACCGTCTTCAATTTTAGGCATTCCCATCTATCGGGCTTCCAGCGCTCTAATGAGGGCAGCGATCAACGCCCAAGATCAAGGCGCGCAAGGCCCGCCGAGCGAGGCGTACTTTTCGTACGCCGCAGTGAGAAGGGCCGCCGCGCAACGCAGATATTGGGCGTTCAGCGCTGCCCTACCGCTTTCCGCACCGCCGGCAGCGCCGCCGCCAGTGCGGTCAGGACGATCAGGGGGACCGAGAGCGCGAGTGCGCCCCCGTCCACGGTGTACAGGAAGGTCCACCCGAAGGACTGCCGGTTGATCACGAAGACGAGCAGGTAGGAGAGGATGAACCCGCACAAAAGACCGGCCGCCTCCCCGGCCGCCACCAGAAACGCGGCCTCCCAACAGATCATGGAGCGCACCTGGCGGAAGCTTGCACCCACGGCGAGCAGCGTGCTGAGCTGCCGTGCGCGCTCCAGGACGAGCACCGTCAGCGTCGTCGTGATCCCCAGAGCGGCCACGGCCAGTGCGATGAGCAGGAGCACGGTGGTAATGGCGAAGGTTTCGTCGAAAATCCTCAGCACGGCCTCGCGCAGCTCCTTGCCGCTGATCATGTCCAGCCGCTCGCCCCACCGGCTGATGATGGCCTCGCGCAGCGCGGCCGTCTTCCCTTCGATGTCGGCCCCGCGGTCGCGGAAGTAGAAGCGCACCCCGCTCCAGCCCGGGTCGTGGAACCGCTCCTTGAAATGGCGCCAGGAGTAGAACACCACCCCGCCGTCGGTGCGGTAGTCGCGGATTACCCCGGCGACCGGCAGCTCGACCCGCGAGCCCTCGATCCAGGCGCGGAAGGTGTCCCCCGGGCCGAGCCCCGTACGGTAGGCGAAGACCTCGGAAATGAGCAGCCCTTCCCCGTTCACGAGGACCGGCCGCAGCGCCTCGGCATCGCCCTTCAGCCAGACGAAGCCCCCGTGGGTCAGGAACTCCTCCATGCCCATGGCCTCGAACTCGTAAGGCAGATCGCCGTAGCTCAGCGGGTAACGCCGGCTGGGGACGAGGTCCGCACCGGAGGCGAGCGCGGGCAGGCGGGCGGTGATCTCCTCGGGGATGGGGAACCGGAAACGGTTCACCTGGCCCAGTTTGGTCGTGACGAAGAGGTCCCCGCTCACCGTCTGCCGCACCCAGAGCTCCACCGTCTGCCGGAAGCTGTGGATCATGACGACCAGTGCGGTGAAGAGCGCGACGGCCGTGATCAGGGCCCCGACCGAAATGGAGGTGCGCGCGCCGCTGTCGCGCAGGTAGCGCGCGGCCAGATAAGCCGGCATCCCGGCCAGCCGCCGCAGCAACGGGGCGAGGGCCCGGCCCAGGTTCTCGAGTATCCAGGGTGCGGTCAGTGAAAACCCCACGAAGAGCAGGAGAATGGCAATGTACCCGGGCAGCGGCACCCCGGAGAGCCCCGGCATCAGCGCCAGCGGCACACAGGCGATCAGGCACCCGGCCGCCCAGGCTGCCAGTCGCCCGGCCTGCCGTCGGTGGGGAGCCCCGCTGTGGGCTATCTCCATGGCCTCCTTGGGTGCCACCCCCATGGCCTCCCGCGCCGGCTGGAAAGCCGCCGCCACCGCCACGAAAAGGGTCACGCCGAAGCTGATGAAAACCTCGGCCGGGCTCAGCGCCAGCCCCTCCACGTGCACGCGTACGAAAAGGGTCGAGATGGTCTGGCTGACCGAGTGCAGCAGGTATTTCACGAGGAGCGTGCCGAGCGGGATGGCCAGAAGCCACCCGCACAGGCCGAAGAGCGCCCCCTCGGCCATATAGAGGTTGAAGAGCAGGCGCGGGGAGGCTCCCAGCGCGCGCAGGATGGCAAGCTCCCGGCGGCGCGAGGCGGCGTTCAAGGCGACCAGGCTGTAGACCAGGAACATCCCGACGAAGAGGGAGGCGAAGCTCAGCACGGAGAGGTTCAGCTGGTAGGCGCGGATCATGGCGCTGCCGCTGTCCCGGGCGGCCGAGGGCGAGCGCAGCTCGAGTTCCTCGGGCAGCTTCCCGGCCAAATCCTCGATCTCCTTCTGGGTCGTCTTGGCCTTGAAGCGGATGTCGATTCGATCAAGCACCCCGAGCAGCCCCGTGAACTCCTGGAAGGTGGCGATGTCGACCAGGGCGACCCGCCCGCCCTCGACCAGGGCGAGCCCCTCGGGAACAAGGATCCCGGCCACCCGGAACTCGGCCCGGTTGCGGCTGTGGTCGAGAGTGACCCGCGCGCCGGAGACCGTGCCGATCTCGCGCGCCAGCGGCTCGGTCAGGACCACGGTCTTCGGCTCCCGGATCAGGTCGAGCCAGCGCTCCGAGGCATCCGCCCGCGCCCCACGCAGCCGCCAGGCGCGAAAGGGCTGATCGAGCAGGGGGTCGATCCCGACCAGGAGAAACGCTCCGCCCGCTGCCGGCACGACCCGCACGTAGGTGGTCAGCAGCGGGGAGAAGCCCTTCACCGCGGGGTGGGCCAGCAGGCTGGGCATCACGCTCTCGGGCACATGGCCGCCGGGCCGCACCAGGACCTTCTCGGCCGTCCCGGCGAAGAAGTCCATGCTGCGCGTGAACGACTGGAGCGAGGCGTGCACCGACAGGCGCACACTGGTGAAAACGGCCGCGCCCAGGGCGATCCCGAAGAGCACGACCAGCACCCGGCCCAGGTGGCGGCGCATGTGCCGCACGCTGAACCACAGGAAGAGGCGCAGGAAAAAGGTCAGCCGTGGCATGGAGGGTCCGCGATGGCGCCGTCCCGCAGGCGGATGCGGACCGTTGCCAGCTCATCCGCCAGGTCGCTGTGGGTGGCGACCACGACCGTCCTTCCGGATCGGCGGTTGAGCTGGGCGAGCAGGTCGATGACGATGCGTCCGTTGCGGCTGTCGAGGTTGCCCGTGGGCTCGTCCGCCAGGATGAGGGCCGGATCGTTGATCAAGGCCCGGGCGATGGCGGTGCGCTGCATCTCCCCGCCCGAGAGCTGGGCCGGGTTGTGCTTGAGGCGCGGCGTGAGGCCGAGCCACTCCAGGAGCTCGAGCGCTTTCGCGCGCACCGCCGCGGCCGGCTTCTGCGCCAGCAGGGCCGGCAGGCAGACGTTCTCGAGCACGTTCAAGGTGGGCAGGAGGTTGAAGGACTGGAACACCATCCCCACCACCTCACGCCGGTAGCGGGTGAAATCGACCCCGCCAGGCGCCGAAAGGGTGTGGCCCGCCACCGTGAGCTCGCCCCCCGTGGGCCGGTCCATTCCGGCCAGGAGCGCGAGCAGGGTGCTCTTGCCCGAGCCGCTGTTGCCCTTGAGCACGACCATCTCCCCGGCGGGGATGTTCAGGTCGACCGCGTTGATCCCGATTACGGCCCCGTCCCCGACCGCATAGCTCCGCGTCAGCCCGCGCGCCAGGATGAGAGGTTCAGGGGAGGAGCTTATTGGGTTTATTGGGTTCATTGGGTTTATTGCGTTGCTCGCGTTGGTTGGATTGATACGGTTTTTGGACTCAACAAACCCAACAAACTCAATGAACGTTGAGATGCCTTGCGCCGCTCTTTTCAACTTTAGGCACTTTAGTTCACTTTAGCTCACTTTAGGCACTTCAGTTAATCACCCCCCAGATACCCCTTCGCGACGGCGTCGTCTATAAGGGTCCGGACGTATACCCAGAGCACCGGCGCCCCATCCGCCACCGGCTGCATGCGCGCCTCCACCTGGCCGCGGCGGATCCCGTGCCGGCGCCAGACTTCACCCTCGGTGACGTAGTTGTGCATGAAGGCCTGGAACCGATCCAGGGCGTGGGCGAAGCGGGCCTCGGGGGTCTTCCGCGCCTCGAACTCCTCCCACAGCCGCCGGAGGTCAGCCGCCTGGTCCTCCGGCAGCATCCCGAAGATGCGCTCCGCGGCGGCAATCTCGCGTTCGGCCTGGTCCAACCGGCCGCGCGCATCGTAACAGTAGGTGTCACCGGCGTCGATCTCGACCAGGTCGTGGATCAGCATCATCCGGAGGGCGCGGGAGAGGTCGAGGTCCGTCTTCCCGGCATGCTCGGCCATCACCATGGCCGCGACCGCGATGTGCCAGGAGTGCTCGACCGAGTTCTCCTGCCGCGAGCGGTCTGTCAGAATCGTCTGGCGCAGGACGTTTTTAAGCCGGTCCACCTCCAGCATGAACTCGACCTGGCGCCGCAGCCGCTCGCTCCCCCCGGGGATGAGACTGCCCTCCACCGTAATCCGCCCCGGCGCCCCTGCCCCCCTCCCGTTTCCATTCAGCCTTACCAAACGTTTTCTCCTAACCAATCACGCCCGGACGCCGCCCGCACTCTGATCGCGGCTGGAAGCCGCCCCCACCAAAAACAAATTTCGCCTTTATGCAGTTTGGCGCGGGCGTTGCCCCCCATGCCCTGCCGTACGCCGTTTTCCAATTTTAGTCACTTTAGCTCACTTTAGGCACTCTCCCCTCCCCATACCCCCACACCGCATAGACCGGGTCCGCATACGGGATCTGCCCGAAGTACTTGTCCTCTTCCGGCCGGGGCAGTCCCCTCAGGGAGCGGGTTTCAAGCCGGCTATATTGGCCCGTTTTCAGGAAATATTCAAGCACCAGTCCCATGCGCTCGAACTCGTGCAGGAGCGGCCAGACCCGGATGGCCTTGGGCGGAAACCAGCGGTTGGAAAAAGTGACCGCGAAGACCCCTTCCGGCCGGAGGACCCGCGCCGCTTCGGCAAACACCTCGAAGGGGTGCACCAGGTATTCGACCGAGGCCGTGCAGACCACCGCATCGAAGCTACCGGCTGGAAAGGGCAGGCGCGGGTCGCGGTTCAGGTCGTGGACAACCCGCGCGCTGGCCCCGGGGTTGGCGGAAAGCTCCTCGCTGTTCAGCCCAAGCAGGGTGAGCCCGCCGAGGGGGAGCTCCTCGGGCAGGTGCGAGACCCAGCTCCCCATCAGATCGAGCACTTCCGACCCCGGCCGGATCAGCTCCCCATAAAGCCCGCCGATGGCGCCCCGCGCGGCGGCGTCGAGGTGCTGGACCATGCGCGGCCGTTCGTAGAAGACCGCGTCATCGGCCTCGTCCTCGCGGGCGAAGGCAGCGCCCGTGAAGAAATCGGTGGGCACGTTCCCGGCGCGGGCCTGCATGCCGGGCCCGTCGGCGGCGAGCGCCAACCAGTCGACGGTGGTGCCGCCATGCTCCTCGAACTTCGGCCGCACCGCGTGCACCTGCACGGCAACTTCCACCTCCCGCCCGGCCAGGGGGTGGTTCAAGTCCGCGGTGAGCGCCTCCTCCTCAAGGCCGAGGCAGCGGAAGGGCTGCACGTTCTCCCGGTACACCCCGGGCACCCCGCCCAGGATCCCGCGGGGGTAGAACCGGCCCGGCCGCGGGCTGATCTCGACCCCGGCCACCCGGCGCTTCTCGACCGCCGCGAGCGGCACATGCCGGACATCGGCCTCCCGATAGGCCGGCGCCGCCGCCCCCGGCCTCACCTCCAGCCGGATGGTCCCGACCGCGGGATTGCGCAAGACGGCCTCGGAAAGCCCGGGCGGCAGAAGGTCCCGCCAGAAATTCACCCGCTGCGCATGCCGGCAGTCGGTATGCCGGATGCCGTTGTGCTCCCAGCGGAGCTGAAACTCCATCGTGCCCATCGCATCGTCCAACGATTTCACCTTTCTCGATTCCTTTCGCAGGTTCTCTGAAAATCCGATCGGCAGACGATAAGCATCCGTGCGGGAAATGCTCATGAAGCACGCATCGATAGTTGGTTTTGGGTGTTTGGTTACTGGTGACTGGTTGATTGGGTTATTAGTTGACTGGGTGACTGGTTGAGTGGTTGATTAAGCCGGTTTTTAACCGGGAACCGTTCGCCGTGAGCCGTGAACCGCGAACCCGGCCCCCCCACCTCTCCATCCAAACTTACAGCCGATCGATCTTCCCCAGGTAGGTTTCGGCCTGCTTGAGGATGCGCCTTTTCTCGGGAGCGGCCATGCGGTCCCAGGTGCGCAGCATCATGCCGATCCGCGGGTTGGCGGAGAGCTTCTTCCGGTGGCGGGCGTAGAAGTCCCAGTAGAGCGAGTTGAAGGGGCAGGCGCCCTCGCCGTGCTTGCGCCGGGGGTCGTAGGCGCAGGCGCTGCAGTAATCGCTCATGCGGCGGATGTAGTTGGCGGAGGAGACGTAGGGCTTGGTGGCGACGATACCCCCGTCGGCGAACTCGCTCATGGCGCGGGTGTTGGGCAGCTCCACCCATTGAATGGCGTCGATGTAAATGCCGAGATACCAGGCATCCACCGCATCCGGGTGGACGCCGGCGAGGAGCGCGAAGTTCCCGGTCACCATCAGCCGCTGGATGTGGTGGGCGTAGGCGTGCCGCAGGGACTGGCCGATCGCCGCGGCCATACAGCGCATGCGGGTCTCCCCCGTCCAGTAGAAGTCGGGCAGCGGCCGGTCGTGGCCGAAGAAGTTCATCCGGGCGAGCCCCGGCATGAGGGCCCAGTAGACCCCGCGCATGTACTCGCGCCAGCCGAGGATCTGGCGTACGAACCCCTCCACCTGGTGGAGCGCGATCCGGCGCGGGGTCTCCTTCCAGGCATCCACCGCGGCTGTGATCACCTCCATGGGGTGGAGGATCTTGGTGTTCAGCGCAAACGAGAGCCGGCAGTGGAAGAGCGACCAGCTCGTGAGCGTCATGGCATCCTGGTAGGTGCCGAAGTGGGGCAGCCCGTCGCGGATGAAGGCCGCGAGCAGGGCCAGCGCCTGAGAGCGGTCGACGGGTCAGGCGAGGCGGGCCGGGTCGATCTCCCCGAAGACGGCGACCTTGGCCTGCGTGATCATGGCAGCGAGCGCGCGCACGTCGTTGGCAAAGAGCAGCGGCTCCGGGATCGGCGTGCGGCCGTCGTAAGGGGTGCGGTTCTCCTGGTCGAAGTTCCAGGCGCCCCCGGCCGGCGTCTCCCCCTCCATCAGCACCCCGTGGCGCTTGCGCATCCGGCGGTAGAAGGATTCCATCAGAAAGCGCTTCTTGCCGGCGAACACCTTGCCGAGCTCCCCCCGTTCGGTGAGAAAGTGTTCCGTGTCGGCGGAGGCCGTGGGCACCGGGAGCGCGGCGGCAATCTCCTTCATCTGGAGGTCCAACCGGTGCTCGTCCGGAAGCAGGTACTCGAAGCGGCCGAACCCCTCGGCCCGAACGAGCTGTTTTACGTTGGCGGAGATCTCCTGGCGGTTTTGCGGATCGTCGAGGGTGAGGTAGGTCACCCGGTGCCCATGTTCGCGCAAATGGCGGGAAAACGCGCGCATGGCCGCGAAAAAGGCAGCCACCTTCTGGATGTGGTGCGTAACGTAGTCCGTCTCCTGGCGCACCTCCATCAGCACATAGGTGACCTGCGCGTCCGGCCGCCTGAACCAGGAGTGCGCGGCATTGAGCTGATCGCCCAGGATCAGCCGCAGAATTTTGGGGGGGGAAGGCACGTAAGTCTATTGAGTCTGTTGGGTCTATTGGGTCTGGTGAGTCTGTTGGGTTTGTTGAGTCTATTGGGTTTGTT
>JBFYWT010000204.1:0-5558 GCA_041310895.1 Desulfobacteraceae bacterium
GCAGACCGGCCGGGGGTCGTCGTGACCGAGGTGCTCGAGATCCGGGCCGTCGTGGAAGCGATCGATCCGGCGAAGCGCATCGTGACATTGAAGGGCCCCCAGGGACGCTCCTTTACTCTGAAGGCGGACAAGGCCGTCATCAACCTCAACCAGATCCGAAAAGGCGATTCGGTCCGGGTGGATTTCGTCGAGTCCATCGCGGTCCTGGTGAGCCGGGCCGATGCCCCCGCGAACGCGGCCGGCAGCCGGCTGGTCTCGGTGGCGCCCAAGGGGGCGAAACCGGCGGTCCTCCTGGCCGAGACGGTCCAGGTGACGGCCGTGGTGGCGGCCGTCGACCTAAAGGCGCACACGATCTCCATCAAGCAGCCCGGCGGCAGCCGCAAGGCCGTCACAGTGGACCGGGGCTTCAAACGGCTGCGGGAGTTTCGCCCGGGCGACCGGGTGATCCTGCGATTGACCGAGGCCCTGGCCCTTAAGATCGAAAAGCGCAAATAGAGATCATCAGGAGAGAATGTCGCATGCGTAAGGGATTTCTGCCTGCCGTCGTTTTGTTGATCGCCGTGTGGGGGTGGGGGATGATGTTTCCGCCGGCCGCGGACGCACAGCAACCGCCCGCGGCCGACGCCGCCCGGGATTCCGGCGCATCGATCGACGCCTACGATGAGGACGACGACGACAACGGCGGCAGCCGCGTGCCGGTGAGCGACCCGCTCGAGGTCTTCAACCGGGACATGTTCATCATCAACGATTTTCTCATTCTCTTTGTGCTCGAACCCGCCGCCAAGGGGGTCAAAGCCGTCGTCCCTTGGGAATTCCGCACGATTTTCCGCAACGCACTCAACAACATCCGCTTCCCGGTGCGCTTCGTCAACAGCCTGCTCCAAGGCAATTGGGAAAAAAGCGGGAACGAATTCGCCTCCTTCTTCCTCAACACCACCGTGGGGTTTCTGGGGATGGCCGATGTGGCCTCGATCTACCCCAGCCTCAAGAGCAGCCCGGAGGACATGGGGCAGACCTTTGGCGTGTGGGGTTGGGAGGAGAGCACCTTCCTGACCCTGCCCTTCTTCGGCCCCTCCACGGTGCGCGACGCCCTGGGGAAACTTCCCGACGCGGTGCTGGACCCGCTCTTCTGGTATGGCAAGCTCGGACTCTCCCTGGGTATCCGCGGGGGCGAGGCGGTCAACGACACCACCTTCCGCATCGGGGACTGGGAAGCGCTCAAAAAGGCCTCCCTCGATCCGTACATTGCGGTCCGCAACGGCTTCCTCCAGAACCGGGCACGACTGATCGGCGAGTAGAACTGGTTTCACAACCCCGTCTAACGGCTGGGGGTCCCGCCATGGCGGGATTGCAGGCCTCTCGAACCTGCTCACAACCTTTTGAGGTTGCTGCGCTTTCGAACCGGCCTGCGCCTTGCCCGCAACCGTGATCCGAGGTTGTGAAACCAGTTCTAGTCGGCAGCCCGAACGGACGCCCCGGCCGGGTCGAAGCGGCCCTCAGTGCCGACGACGTCGTCAGAAGCCCAAGATCAAGGCGCGCGAATTCCGTGACGCGAGGCGACCTTCCCGTACGCCGCAGCGATCGTCCCGCCTTGGCGGGAATGCGCAACGCAGAGGTTGGGTTTCTGACGACGACGTCACGGTTGAAATTTTCCACCTGCTCGGGTACAACGCGGCCATGAACAGCGCGCAGCAGCAGTTGGCCGAAGGCATCCTCTTCACGGACGAGTACCAGTTCACCATGGCCCAGATGTACTTCCGCATGGGCCTGCACGAGAAACCCGCCCAGTTCGACTATTTCTTCCGAGGTTATCCCGACTACGGCGGCCACAAGGCGGGTTACTGCATCAACGCCGGCCTGGAGTGGCTGGTGGACTGGATGCGCTCCTCCCGGTTTCGCCTGGAGGAGATCGACTGCCTCAGGGGGCAGACCGGCCGGGGCGGCCGGCCCCTGTTCAGCGCCGATTTCCTCGCCTGGCTGGAACGCCATGGACACTTCGACGCCCTGACCATGCGGGCCGTGCCCGAGGGGCGGGTGGTCCACCCCAACGTGCCGCTCGTGGTCGTCACCGGCCCGCTGGCCATCGCCCAGATCCTTGAAACCTCGCTCCTCAACCACCTCAACATCCAGACCTTGATCGCCACCAAGGCCGCGCGCATCCACGACATTTGCGGCGGCCGGCTCATCATCGAGTTCGGCACCCGCCGCGGGCACGGCAAGGGGGTCACTGCGGCGACGCGGGCGGCCCTGATCGGCGGGGCGCATTTCAGCTCCAATGTGGGCATCTCCCATGTGCTCGGGTTTCCGCCCAAGGGCACCCACGCTCACAGTATGGTCCAGGCCTTCCTCGCGATGGGGTTGAGCGAGCTGGACGCCTTCCGGGCCTTCGCCGAAACGTACCCGGATGACTGCGTCCTGCTGGTGGACACAATCGACACCCTGGAGAGCGGGATCCCCAACGCCATCCGGGTGTTCGAAGAGCTCCGGCGCCGGGGCCACACGCCGGTCGGGATCCGCCTCGATTCGGGCGATCTGGCCCACCTGGCCATCCAGGCCGCGCGGATGCTGGACGCTGCGGGTTTTGCGGAAACGACGATCGTGCTCTCAAACGAGCTGGATGAGCTGAGCATCTGGCAGATCCTGACCCAGATCGGGCAGGAGGCGGCCCGCAACGGGATGGAGGCCGGACGCATCATCGACCGGCTGGCGTATGGGGTGGGGACGCGACTGGTGACCTCGGCCGGGGCTCCCTCCCTGAACGGGGTCTACAAGCTCGTGGCCCTGCGGCGCGATGGCCGCTGGAGCCCGGCGATGAAGCTATCGGATTCGCCGT
Source organism: Desulfobacteraceae bacterium (assembly GCA_041310895.1). Taxonomy (GTDB): domain Bacteria; phylum Desulfobacterota; class Desulfobacteria; order Desulfobacterales; family SpSt-501; genus SpSt-501. Next base: position 2,834 of record JBFYWT010000204.1, read on the forward strand.
CGAAGATCCCCAACCCGGGGGACAAGCGGGTCTATCGGCTTTACGACCGGCGGGGCAAGGCCACGGCGGACCTGCTGGCGGCGAAGGAGGAGTCCCCGGGCGAGATGCCCGAGATCGTGCTGCGGCACATGACCGAGGCCCGGCTGCAGCGCACCCTGCGGCGGTCGGACGTCCTTGAGATCGAGCCTTTGCTCGAGACCGTTCTCGACGAGGGGCGCGCGGCCGTTGCCTTTCCGCCGATCGAGGCGATCCGCGCCCGGCGCGCGGCCGACCTCGAGCGGTTGGACCCGGGCGTCAAACGCCTCATGAACCCGCACATCTACCACGTCTCTCTCAGCGAGAAGATGTGGCAGACGAAGCAGAAGCTGATCGCCTCGATGCGGGCGAACCTCCCGCGTGCTTCCGGTGCGGCCGACTGAACCTTTACCTTCCGCAGAGCGGCCGCGGGATCCCCTACTTGCGCTTGAACACCGCGCGCCACCCGGTGAACTCCACGGATTGCGGCCGGATGGCCTTGCGCACGTCGCGGGCCATCTCGGTGATGTAGAACGACTCGGGGTCCTCCTCGTTGACGATCGCCAGGATCTTCTTCAGGTCTCGGCGCCGGCAGGCGATGTAGAGCTCATCCACCGGGCCGCGCATGCCCTCTCCCCGGAAGAGCGTGACGGCCTGTCCCATCTGCCGCAAACGGTCGGCCATCGGTTTGCCGGCCGTGCGCGTGATCACCCGCAGGATCATGAACCCCAGGGCGATTTTGCGCTCCACGGCGATGCCCACGGTGTTGCCGGTGGCAAACCCCAAAGCGTAGAAAATGGCCAGGATCGGGCGGTCGCCGACCATTGTGACGACGGTGCTGATGACCCCGATCCAGATCAGGATCTCGACGATCGCCAGGAAGAAGGCGATGACGCTCCGCCCCTGGACGGTGACGATGGTGCGCACTGTGCCCAGGGCCACATCGCAGATCCGGGCGGCGAAGATCCACAGGCCGGTCAGAAGGGTGGCGGTGTCCAGCATGGGGCGGTGTCCTTAAGTCCGTTCGACGGCGATCATGGCGGTGTGCTGCGCGGCGAGATCGGAGTAAACGCGCGCGGCGTGGCGGACGAGTTCCCGGTCGGCTGCGGTCAGGGCGCGCTTGGCCGCGGCGGGAACCCCGGCCGCGAGCTCGCCGGGGCCGATGGCCTGGCCCTCCTTGACCACCGCACCGGCCGCGATCACGGTTCCCGTGCGGATGACCGAGCCGTTCAACAGCGTCGCCCCGATCGAAATCAGGCACTCGTCCTCGATCACGCAGCCGTGGATCACGGCGTGGTGGCCGATCGTCACCCCGGCGCCGACCCGCGTGGGGAAGCCGATCTCGGTGTGCACGGTGCAGTTGTCCTGGATGTTGCTGCCGCAACCGACCGTGATGGGTTCCATGTCGCCCCGCAGCACCGCCCCGTACCAGACGCTGGCACCGTCGGCGAGCTCGACGTCGCCGATGACGACGGCGGTGGGGGCGATGAAGACGTTTTTCCCGATCCGGGGCCGCTTCTCCCCGAAAGGCAGAATCATGTGCGTCTCCTCCTTGCGACACATTTGATTTGTCCCTTAGTGTGCGCAGGCATCCTATGGCAAAAAGCCGATGGGCTGTCAAATCATCATCACGCAGCCCCCCCCCCTCGCGGGAGGGGCCGGGGGAGGGGGAACCCCAACTCGTTACTCGTTACTCCCGTCTATAGGTTCCGGGCGCAGGCATCCGGGGCGCCACAGCGATGCTTCAAAAAGAGGTGCCCGGTGGACGCGGCGGGCAGGGCATTTCTTTTTTGGTGTTTGGTGTGGGGTGTTTGGTGAACAGGTGATTGGGTGATTGGGTTATTGCGTTATTGGTTGGATGGATGCTTGGTGTTCGGTTGGTCTGTTTAAATTTTAGGCATTTTAGGCATTCTATCGCATTATAGGCATTGCCTATCCTACTCCGACTTAATCTTTTTACTCGTTACGCGTTACTTTTCTCTTGGCCCCATTTGGGTGTATATAGCCGGCAGTTTACATCAACGGTTTCGAGTGGGCTGAACGACCTGAATGCGAGGGATTCATGCCGAGCGGTTCAACGATAGACGATGTGCTGGTCATCGGCGGCGGGATGATCGGCCTGGCCTGCGCGCATTACCTGGCACGGGCCGGCCGCAAGGTGCGGGTGATCGAACGGGAGGCGGTCGGCGCGGGGGCCTCCCACGGGAATTGCGGGCTCGTCCTCACGAGCGACCTGGTGCCCTTGTGCACCCCCGGCGCCGTTCGTAAGGAGATCGTGGGCATGCTCCGCGGTACATCGCCGCTCTCCATCAAGCCACGGGTGGACCTCGGCCTGATCGCCTGGCTGGTCAAGTTTGCGGGCGCCTGCCGCGCCGATCGACTCCCGGCCGCCATGCGGGCCCGGGAGAGTATTCTCGCAAGCTCCGAGCGGCTTTTCAAGGAGCTCTTTTCGGCGGGCGGGCTCGAGGCGGACTACGAACGGCGCGGGGTGCTGCTGGTCTACCGCTCGGAGGAGGAGTTCGACGGGCATGCCGCCACCAACCGCTGGCTGGAGCCCTACGGCCTGGCCGCCGCGCCGCTGCTCGGGAGCGCCCTGCGTTCCGTCGAGCCGGCCCTGCGCTCGGATCTCTTCGGGGCCTGGCACCACCGGACCGATGCCCACCTGCGGCCCGATGCCTTGCTGCGCAGCTGGCGAACGAGTCTGGCCGGA
>JBFYWT010000227.1:0-3868 GCA_041310895.1 Desulfobacteraceae bacterium
TCTCCCGCGGCGCCCCTCTCCGCGGACGATCCTTCCCGGCCTTTTTCCGAGGCTTCCCGGCCGGCCGCCGCCGCCGCCTCGGCCATCCCCTTCATTCGTTTGGCTGAGGCCGCCTGGATCAGCCGGAGCTCCTTCAGGAGCATCTCGTCGAAGGCCGCCAGGGATTCGTTGAATTGGCGGTCCAAGTCTTGGAGGCGGCCGGCAGGATCTGCGGCGGAACCTGCAGGTGGGGGCGGCAAGGACCCGGCGGCGGCACCGGCCGCCGCCGCTTCGGACCGCGCCCGGTGGGCGCTGGTGGCCGCCTCCATCTGCGCCACCAGCCCCTGGTGTTCTACCACCATCTCCTGGACCCGTGCCAGGTAGGCGCGGTAGGCCGTCACCACGTCGGCCGAGGCCTTGCCGGACGCCTCGAGCGCAGCCACCTCCGCTGCAATGCGGTCGCGGGTCTGCTCGCTGAGTTTAAGATTCTCCCGGGCTCTTTGAAGATCCTCCGGCGGGGCGGCCGGGGGAGGTGAGGCGCCCGGCGCCGAAACATGGAACAGCAGGAAGGCCCATGCGGCGACTATGACGAGATGCGGTTTCACGGTGCCGGTTTCCGCCCTTGCGGCGTAGAGCATAACTGATTGATTTGATATAAATTACGGTTTATAAAGTATGTTTTCCCAGGACGGGTGTCAAGCAAAAGTCAGCTAATGGGGGGCCGCCGGGCCGGCGCCGCCGTGCGAGTGGTGGGTCTCGGAGCGAAAAAACCGCCTTGAGCGGCTCAAAGCGGTTTTTTAAAAGGGTGGCGGAGAGACCGGGATTCGAACCCGGGATACCCCTTTCGGAGTATACTCGCTTAGCAGGCGAGCGCCTTCGACCTACTCGGCCATCTCTCCGTTAGGCCAGAAAAAGAATTTGGTCAGGAGACTGCTGTTGGGTGAAAGATACCTTTCAATCTGACCGCCGCATCGGAGTCGGCCGGTTAGTGGATGAAATCACGCAGTGATTTCATGGCGGAGGGAGTAGGATTCGAACCCACGTCCCGTTGCCGGGAAACGGTTTTCAAGACCGCCGCTTTCGACCACTCAGCCATCCCTCCGAAGAGTCTTATTTCTAACATTTCAGTCCTGGATCGGTCAACTAATTTCACCATTAGGGGTGGACAAGCGGCTCCATCGGGTTCATAGGGAATCTGCCGCCTGATCCCAGACAAGCGAGCATCCCGGAGGCGTCTTATGATTCCTCATCGCAGCAACATCGTTCTGATCGGCATGCCCGGGGTGGGCAAGAGCACGGTGGGGGTGCTTTTAGCCAAGCGGTTGGGCCTGGGCTTCATCGACACGGACATCCACATCCAGCAGCGCGAGGGCTTGAGCCTTCAATCCCTCATCGCGGCCCACGGGGCCGCGGCTTTCTGCCGGATCGAGGAGCGCCACATCCGCTCCCTGAGCCTCGAGCGCCACGTCATCGCCCCCGGGGGGAGCGTGGTCTATAGCCCCGCGGCCATGGCCCACCTGAAGGCGGGCGGGCTCACCATCCACCTGGACATCACGGCTGCGCGCCTGCAGCGGCGCCTGGACGACGTGGATGCCCGCGGGGTCGTCATCGCCCCCGGGCAGACCATCGCCGGCCTCTATGCCGAGCGCCGTCCGCTCTACCTTGGCTACGCCGATGCCACCGTGGCGACCGACGGGTTGACGCCGGAGGAGGTGGTGGGGAAGGTGATCGCCTCGATCGGGGAACTGGAGCAGACCGCCCGTTCGTGAGCGACGCGGTCGGCTGGCTTCGGAACAAGATACCGGATGCAAGATGCGAGATACGGGATAATGCCTTGATCCGGGATACATAATGGGGGATGCAGGATGAAAAAAAGAGTATCTCTTCTTATCCCGTATCCTGAATCCTGCATCTCGCATCCCGTATCCATCTCGTGCCCCTCAGCCTCGGGCCATTGCACCAGGCTTCAGCCGGAGCCCCATCTAGTCCGATCCCGGCTCGTCCGGGTCATCCGACAAGGCCGCCCGGCCGATCGCCGCCGGGCCGAACTTGTTCTGAATGGCCTCGAGCGTCCGGTCCACCGTCTCCCAATCCTCCCGGACGGTCTCTGCCGCGCCGAAGATCTCCCGCTGGCGGGGGGTGCCGGCCGGAACGAACCCCGTGGCGCCGAGGCCGACCAGCCGGATCGGCTGGCCGGGGCGGTGCTCCTCCAGCAGCCGGATGGCCCGCCGGTAGAGCTCCCGGGCGGATCGGGCCGGGGGTGAGCAGGTCATGCGGCGGGTGTGGAGGGTGAAATCGGCGTGCCGGAGCTTGAGAACGACCGTGCGCGCCTGGACCTCCTCCCGGCGCAGCCCCGCGGCCACTTCGTCGGCCTGGGCCAGGAGGCAGCGGGCGAGCTGGCGGCGGTCGTGCGTGTCCTCGGCCAGCGTGCACTCGCTGCTGATGGATTTGGCCGGCGTATCGGGTGAGACGGGCGTTGCGTCGATTCCATGGGCGAGCTCGATCAGCCGGACCCCGTAGCTGCCGAAGATGGGCGTGAGGATCTCCGCCGGGAGCGCGCGGATCTCCCCCAGAAAACGCACCCCGATGGCGTTCAATTTTGCGAGGGCCTTCGGACCCACCCCCGGCACCTTTTCCACGGGAAGCCGGTCGATGAAGTCGAGGACCTCCTCCGGGCCGATGACGGTCAGGCCGTCGGGCTTGTGCATGTCCGAGGCGATCTTGGCCAGGAACCGGGTGGGCGCCACCCCAACCGAGCAGCTCAGCCGCAGCGCCTCCCGCACCCGCTGCTTGATCATGCCGGCCGCCTCCCGCGCGGCCCCGTGCAGCCGCTCGGTGCCGCTCAAGTCCACGAACGCTTCGTCGATCGACACCGGCTCGACCCGCGGGGAGACCTCCCGCAGAATGGCCATGATCGCCGCCGAGAGCGCCTGGTAGCGAGCCATGCGCGGCCGGAGGAAGACCCCGTGGGGGCAGAGCCGGCGAGCCTGAAACATCGGCATGGCCGAGCGCACCCCGCAGCGGCGCGCCTCGTAGCTCGCTGCCGCCACGACCCCGCGCCCCGCGGTGCCGCCGACGATGACGCAGCACCCCACCAGCTCCGGGCGGTCCAACTGCTCCACCGCGGCGTAGAAGGCGTCCATGTCGAGGTGCAGGATCACAGGGGATCTCCTCCCGCGGTCATGCCGCCGGAAGCGGGGGCTTGTAAAAACCGGCCAAGCGGCTATAATCGACAAATGTGTTTATTAAGAACCCAAAGCTGACAAAAATGAAAACCATGGCGATCAAGCCCATCGAACGGATCGAAGAGATCTCGCTGCTCTACGAGATCAGCACGGCCCTGAACGAGCACCTGGACCTCAAGCGCTCACTCTACAAGGTCCTGGACATTCTTTCCAGCGCCATGCGCATGGTGCGCGGAACCATCACCCTGCTCGACCCCCTGCGCAACGAGATCAACATCGAGGTCGCGCACGGGATCTCGCGCTCCGCCATCGAGCGGGTGCGCTACAAGCTCGGCGAGGGGGTCACCGGCCAGGTGATCGAGACCGGCAAGGCCGTCGCCATTCCGCGCATCGGGGACGAGCCGCGCTTTCTCGACCGCACGGCCAGCCGCCGCAAGAAAGAGGACCGGGACCTCTCGTTTTTCTGCGTGCCCATCAAGAAGGGCTCCCAAGTGATCGGGGCCCTCAGCGTGGACCGGCCCCACGACGGCTCCTATTCGCTTGAGGACGGCAAACGCCTGCTCTCGGTCATCGCCACCATGATCGCAAGCCACGTCATCAAGCTCGAGACGATCCGGGTCGAGAACGAGCGGCTGCGGGACGAAAACCGACGGCTGCAGACCGAGCTCAAGAGCAAGTACAGCATCACCAACATCATCGGCAGC
>JBFYWT010000017.1:0-11816 GCA_041310895.1 Desulfobacteraceae bacterium
GAGACCCGGGTGGTACCCCCCGGCGGCGCCTACCACATCCCCGCCCATACGGTGCACTCCGCCCGCTGCATCAAAGGCCCCGCGGACGTGATCGAGGTCTTCAGCCCGGTGCGCGAGGACTGGCTGCCGCGCTGAACCCGTTCAAAGCCGATGGACGGTTCGCAGCGTCTGCATGTTGGTCAAGGACACATCAGAAGTCCGGAATTGCCGAAAGCCGAACGTTTGCCTGTTCGAACGTACGGCTCATGCCGGCGCGTCGAGGACGATCAGGTGCACCTCGCGCGGGCCGTGGGCGCCGTGGACCATGGTGGCTTCGATGTCGGCGGTCTTGCTGGGGCCGGAGATGAAGGACATGTAGTTGGAGAGGCCCTCGGCGCGGAAGCGTTCGTCCCAGCGCAGCAGGGCGAAGAGCTCCTTCATGTCGTGGATGATCTGGTCGCGGGTGATCACGGCGATGTGGATGGAGGGGATGAGGGCCGCGGAGCGCGGCTGGCCGGGGCGGTTGCGCAGGACGAGGGTCGCGGTGTCGGCCATGCAGAAGTCGGCGCCGGTCACCCCGATGAAGGCGGCGATGAGGTCGGCACGCTGGCGGTCGCGTGCGGCCTGTTCCTCCTCGAGGCCGGCGGCGGGGTCGATCGGCGCGGTGATCCGCAGGGGGACATGCAACCGGCCGAGCGGCTCAGCGAGGTTCAGCCGCTCGAGCAGGGGGTGGCGCCAGGCGGCGACGCTCTTGGTTTCCCCCCACTCCGGGACCTTTTCATCCACCAGGCCGGCGATGGTGGAGGTGGCGGCGGCGAGGTCGGGTACCGGGATGACCGTGAGGTTGATGAGTTTTCCGGCTGCGATCAGCTCCTCCAGCAGGGCGTGGCGCTCCGCATCCGTGCGCTTGGAAATCCGGTCCAGGATCTGCACTTCTTCCGCCGACGGGCCTTCGGGAAAGAGCTCCCTGCCATCCCTCGATACATCCGGGGCATGACCGAGCGCCTTCCGGATCCGCCGCATAAAACTCTCTTGATCGGCTGAAATCATCCTTATAAACCTTCACATCTCCTATACTGGGTCGATACCGATTCCGATACCGACCCCGATCCATTACTCCGACTCCGACTCATCACTCCGACTTTTTCTTTGAACTCGTTGCTCGTTGCTCGCTACTTTCCCTTTGCGCCAGCGTTCGATAAAGGTCTCCTGCGCCAGCGGGAAGAGGTCGCGGCTCTGGGTCCAGCCCTGGAGCGGAGGGGGCAGGCGCAGGATCATCCCGCCCGCTTGCGGCAGAAGCCTCTGCCCCAGGGCGGCGATTTTCAGCGCCAGCTCATAGACCCGGCGGTTCCGGACCAGCAAGGACCAGGTGCGGTAGGCGAGCCTCTCGGCGCGGCTGGCCGGCTCGACCTGCCAGTCCGGGTCGCCGTAGGCGAGCTTCTCGCGCAGAGCGAGGAGCATTCGCGGCAGGTCGATGGCCACGGAGCAGGCCTCCTGGCAGGCCCCGCAGAGAGTCTCCCCGCAGCAGAGGTCCCGGCCGCGGTTGATTCCGGTCAAGAGCGGGGTCACCACCGCCCCGACCGGGCCGGAGTAGGCGAACCCGTAGGCATGGCCCCCGATCTTGCCGTAGACCGGGCAGACGTTGAGGCAGGCCGCGCAGCGGATGCAGCAGAGCATCTCCCGGAACTGTGGGTCGGCCAGGATCCGGCTGCGGCCGTTGTCGATCACGACCAGGTGAAACTCCTCGGGGCCGTCCGGGTCGCCGGGCCGGCGCGGGCCGCCCACAAAGCTGACATAGGTGCCCAAGGCCTGGACGGCTGCGCCCCGGCAGAGGAGCCTCAGGATGATCTCGTATTCGTCCAGGCGCTCCACGATCCGCTCCATCCCCATGAAGGCCACGTGGACCCGCGGCAAGGTCGTGGCCATGCGGATGTTGCCCTCGTTCGAGACCGTGGTGATGTGGCCGCTTTCGGCGCAGGCCATGTTGACCCCGGAGGTGCCCATATCGGCCGCGAGGAATTTTGCCCGCAGGGCTTCGCGGGCGGCCTGGGTCAGCTCGGGCGGGTGGGTGGTGCGGCGGATGCCGAGCGTGCGGACGAAGAGGTCGGCCACCTCGTTGCGCGTCTTGTGGATGGCCGGGGCGATGATGTGGGAGGGTTTCTCGCCGGCGAGCTGGATGATGTACTCGCCGAGGTCGGTCTCCACGACCTCGATCCCGGCTGCCTCCAGCGCCGGGTTGAGGCCAATCTCCTCGGTGACCATGGACTTGCCCTTGACCACCATGCGCACCCCGTTGCGGCGCGCCACGGAAATACAATAGTCCACGGCATCCTTGGCGGTGGCGGCAAAGAATACCTGCCCGCCGTTTTCGTGGATCTTCTCCGCAAGGGTCTCCAGGAGGACGTCGAGGTGTTCGATCGCCTTTTCGCGGATCGCGTGCGCCGTGAGCCTCAATCCCGGCCCTTCGGGCAGTTTGCGGTAGGCCTCGGCCGTACCGCGGCCGAAACGCTCCTGGAGCGAGGTGAGGGAGCGCCGCAACACCGGGTCGGCAATCCCCCGCCGGGCCTCCGCGACATAGTTTTCAGTGCTGACGTCGGGCATTGGAGAAATAGGGTTCGAGGGGCCAAGGGGTCAAGGGAGCCGCCTCGAATCAGTTCCTTAATTAAGGGTGGATATGTTTACTCGTTACTCGTTACTCAAAACTCATCTTTCTTGCTGGGCCAGGATCTCCGCGATGTGCAGGGTCTTGATCGGAAGCCCCCGGCGGCTGACGGCGCCGGCGATGTTCACGAGGCAGCCGGTGTCGCAGCCGACCACGGTGTCGGCGCCGGAGTTGACGATGTGGTCGACCTTGTCGTTGACCATGGCGGTCGAGATATCCGGGTATTTCACCGCGAAGGCGCCGCCGAACCCGCAGCAATAGTCCGAGTTTTTCATTTCGATCAGTTGGAGGCCCGCGACCCGGCGCAGGAGCGCTCGCGGCTGCTCCTTGACCCCGATCCCGCGCAGCAGGTGGCAGGAGTCGTGGTAGGTCACCCGGCCGGCGTAGCGGGCGCCCACGTCCTCCACCTTCAAAACATCGACCAGAAACGCGGAGAACTCGTACGTGCGGGCGGCGATCCGCTCCGCGCGGCGTCGCCACTGCGGCTCGTCTTTGAACAGCTCCGGGTAGTGGTGGCGCACCATGTGGACGCAGGAGCCCGAGGGCGACACGATGGTCCCTGAGTTTTCGAAGATCCGAATGAAACGCCGGGCCGCTGCGCGGGCCTCTCTCCGAAAGCCGGAGTTAAAGGCCGGCTGGCCGCAGCAGGTCTGCTCCGCGGGGCAGTCCAGGCCGATTCCGAGCCGCTCCAGGACGGCCACCATGGCTTCGCCCACCTGGGGTCGAAGCGTGTCGACGAGACACTGCACGAACAAGGTCACCTTGGAAACGGTTGCCATCGCCAGCTGCTCATGAGCGGAAAAAAATAGTTTCGGACGCTTCCTACTTAGTGTCCATCCAGAAAAGGTGGATTACGGCCCAGGCCAAATCCGCAGCGATTGCGCCACCGCAGGCGGTGTGAGACACCGTCGAGGATTGCGAAGAGCGAGAACGCCGGCATGGGCGGGAAGACGCCGTTTATGGATGGACACTACTTAGCCCAGCACCGGCTCAAAATCCAGGAATAAAACAGCCTCCGCGGCGCTCTTCGCGCGGCCGGCGGCCCACAAGGTCTTGAAAACCTCAACTCTTTGATATAAAAACCTATCAGGCATCGGGGCGCGACGCCGGTTCTCGGCGACACCCATCTCTTTACGGGCGATGGATTTCATGGCAGCCAATCACTCGGCGCTGATCCAGCTGGTCGACAAGATCGAACAGCTGGGGCAATTCCAGGACAAAATCGATTTCCCCGCCAGCGTTCACCAGATCTGGGAAGCCTTTCTGGAGGATATCCGCAACCTGATCGAAGTGGCGGGGTGCGCCCTTTTTATGGTGGACGAGCAATCCCAGGAGTTCACCCTGACCCACGTGGAGCCTCGGGCCGTGCGGGACCTATGCCAGCGTGAAAGCAACGCCCAGATCGAGCTCGGCATCTTCTCCTGGGTTCTGAAACGCCGTCAGCCCGCCCTTATCCCCGCGCTCGCATCCGAGCGCGGCCGCTCCCTGGTGATGCTGCCGCTCGCGACCGTCAAGCGGACGTTGGGCATGGTGATGGTGCTGACCCCGCTGCAGGCGAGCCTCGTCACCCAGGAGAACATGCGCCTGTTGGCAGTGCTTGCCAAGCAGTGTTCCCTGGTCATGGAGAACACCCTGCTCTACGAGGGGCTCAAGAAAAAAAACGAGTCGCTCGAGAAGGCCAACAAGCAGATCCGCTACCTGGCCCAGCGCGACCCCCTGACCCGCTGCTACAACCGCGGGTATATGAACGAACAGCTGCCCCGCGAGATTCGCCGCGCACTGCGCTATCAGCGGGCGCTCTCCATCGCCCTGTGCGATCTGGACCACTTCAAGTCCATCAACGACACCCACGGCCACCAGTGCGGGGATCTGGTCCTGCGGGAGTTCGTAAAATCCGTGAGCGAGCTCATCCGCACCGATTCGGACTGGCTGGCGCGCTACGGCGGCGAGGAGTTCCTGCTGGTGCTGCCGGAAACCACCCTGGACAACGCCTTCCGGCTGGCCGAGCGGCTGCGCCGACATATCGCGGGCAAAGAGTTCGACTGCCAGGGCGAAAGGGTGACCGTGGCGGCAAGCTTCGGGGTGACCGGGTTCAACGGCCGGCCGGTGGCGGAGGGCATCGCGGCGGACGCCCTCCTACGCTGCGCCGACGAGCATCTCTACCAGGCCAAGGCTCAGGGGCGTAACCGCGTCGTCAGCGGCCCCTTTCTGCCGGTGGCGCCCACTCCTGACTGATCCTGCCCCTGCCGGAAACCCCGGCCCACGTTACTCTAAAAGCGCCCCCCGGAGCCCTTCCAGGGTTTCCGGGCCCACGCCGGCCCGGCGGGTGAGGTAGCCGGCTGCGGTTCCATAGCGGGTGAGGATGTGGGCGAGGAACGACCGCAGGCGGCTTTCGGGGGCCGTGAAATACGGTTCCACCTTCGCGATCTCCACCCCGTAGGGCTTCAGATGGTCGTAGATGGCTGTGCGCACCGCAGCGTTATAGCTGTCGGAAAGGCCGTAGTCGGCCACTACGGTTGCGGTGGGTACGCCCAGGGCGAGCAGGATCAGGGCGGCGGCGACGCCGGTGCGGTCCTTGCCGCCGGTGCAGTGAAAGAGCAGCGGACGGTTCACCGGTTCGAGCAGATCGTGAAAGAGCCGGTGCCACACCTGGGGGAAACGCTCGATGCTCTCCATGTAGCCCTGGAGCATGAACTCCTCGGAGATCCAGTCGGAATCGCCTTTCTTGATGCGGTCGAAGACCGAGGTGGGCTCAAACTCCCCGTGCTGGATGGGAAGCGTGACGGTGGCGGCCGCCGGCGACTCCGGGAACCGCGAGGGCAGCTTGAGCGCTTCGGCCTTGGTGCGGAAGTCGTAGATCCGTTTAATGCCCAGCCGCTTGATCTGTTCGATTCCTTTTTCGGTCAGCCGGCTCAGGTTGCTCGAGCGGTAGACCAGGCCCCACCGGACGCGCCGTCCGTCTTCGGCTTCGTAGCCGCCCAGGTCTCTCAGGTTGGGGCATCCCTCCACGAAGGGTCGGCGCTCGCCGACGATCAACGCACTGCCGTCAGGCGTCACCAGCTTGAAGAAATGGGGGGTGTCGGGCGCAAGGTCGGATAACACGACATGGCAGCTGTCGGCCGTGTGCGCCAGAGGGACGGCGGTCTCTATGGACGCGGGCGAGTCCCCCCGGAAAACAGCGAGCTCAAGGCCTCGGGCCGTCGCGCTCCAGCGGATGTCGACGGCATCCTCGGCCAGGCGTACGACGGTAACCGGGTGCAGACGGGCCGCGGCGGAGGCGGCGGCGGGATCGCGCCGGGCGGTCGGCGGTTTCATCCCGGGCACCTCCCCGCGGAGCGGATCACCCGGCGCATGCGGCCCGGCAGGGGGCGGCCCAGGACCTTTTTGTAGCGCTCTATCACCCTGCACTGGATCAGCGCTTCCGTGTCCGCCATCTGGGGGACCACCGGGGGATGGACCAACGAGCCCACTTGAATCCGCTGGTCCCCGGCCGAGGCAAGGCGCCGGACAAGAGACACTTGCTCCTCCAACCGGAGGATTTTCGGCCCGAACCGGAGGTGGTCTCGCAGGGATTCCTCTTGCAGCACGACAGCGGGCATGAGCCAACCTCCATTTAACCGCATCACCCGCTCACACCCTACCAGATCACCCCGCGCCGTTCAACCGCACACGGTAGGGGAGAACCATTTCGTTCTGCGCCGTGTCGAGAGGGGCCGCTTATGGCTCACAGGCCCTGCGGCGGCGCACCCGTTTCACCCATCGCTTGGTGCTGAATGGCTGAAAGGAGGAGAGAATTAAGTTTGAAGGGCCTTCAGCGCTGACGCTCTTTCTTGCGGATGTCGCCGACCCGTTGTTTCAGCTCGTCATATTTGCGGGGGTCGAGAGCGCCGATCTCTTGGGCGTGCAGCTGGTAGATGCGCAGGCATTGGTTCGCGTTCACGGCATCGCGTCGGGCGATCGAGGTATCGATGCACCGCAGGTTGTCCCGGATCGACTTCTCGTAGAGCTGCTTGCGGAGCTCATCGTAGATCTTCGGGTCGAAGGTCCCGGCCTCGAGCGCACTGATCTTCCAGACGTTGAGGGTCACCCGGGCGTTGTAGAATGCATCGTCCTGGATGGATTTGCGGGCCACGGAGAGGTTGACGGCCGCCGCCCGCTCCAGCTCCCTCTGGCGGGGATCGATCGGGGTTTGAGGCGCAGCGGGCGCCGGGGGCGTGCGGCCGGTCTGGCCGCCGGCATCGTACGCCGCGGCCGCGACGAGCAGGGCGGCCGTCAGGCCCAACACGATAAGGGTGGACGTGGAGGAGGCCATTACGCCCCCCCGTGCGTAAGCGGCGCCCACCCCCTGCGCCTGCCCGGCTCCGAAGACAACCCGCCCGCTTTCAGTCGATCGACCAAAGCGATGTCCGCCGGGCAAAACGGGTAGCGATCGAGCTCGCCGGTCGCCGCCCAAACGACCTCGGCGTGGTCGTTCAGAACGAGGCGCCCCCCGGTCATGGTGCAGCGGTAGGCCATCAGCCGTACGGTCTGGTCGGGATAGGGATAGACACTCTCACCGAAGAACTCCCCGACATCGATATCGATGCCGAGCTCCTCCTGGATCTCGCGCTGCAGGCACTGCTCCGGCGTCTCGCCGGCGCGGATCTTCCCGCCGGGAAATTCCCACAGGCCGGCCCGGCGCGCTCCGGCCCGGCGGCGGCCGATGAGCACGCGCTCCGATTGCACCAGGATGGCAGCCGCAACGTCGATCATGACCCTACTCGTGGAGAAGCTCTGCGAAGTCCGTTTCGCCTTGCGATTTTAACCGGTTGGTGTCAAGTTGGGTCCTACTACACCGAGTCTTGCGGCAATTCAACTCGGACCTGCGCACGGGGCCCTCCGAGCGCCCCGCCCCCTGATAGGTCCTCATCCGCCGCGGCGGAGGCTGCCGTCATGCTGCCGATAACCGACCGGCTTTCGATTCCGCTCAACGAGATCGAGATCAGCGCCGTGCGTTCCCAGGGCGCCGGGGGGCAGAATGTCAACAAGGTCGCGACCGCCGTTCACCTGCGCTTTGACATTTCCGCCTCCTCGCTGCCCGCGCCGGTCAAAGCCCGCCTGCTCCACCGCAACGACCAGCGCATCACGCGCGAGGGGGTCGTGGTCATCAAGGCCCAGAATCATCGCTCGCAGGAGAAAAACCGGGAGGAGGCGCTCATGCGCCTCAAGGCCCTTATCGCATCGGCGGCGTCAGCCCCCCGCCGCCGCCGGCCGACCCGGCCGAGCGCTGCTTCGCGCGAAAAACGTCTCGAGCGCAAGGTCAAGCGCGGGCGGCTTAAAGCCGTCCGGCGCAAGGTGGATGAGTAGGCGGGGTCAGGCGGACCTCCGTATCTTTTTGGCGGCGGTGACGCAATAGAGCTCCTCGCCGCGGCGCACCGGGCCGAAGCAGAGGTTGTCGGAGGTGCAGGCGGCCTTGCGCCGGTCACCGGACGCCCAGCGCTTGATCAAGTCCGGCTCGCGGATCAAGGGCCGGCTCATCGAAATGAAATCGCAAACCCCCTCCCGCACCAGCCGCTCGGCCACCGGGAGCGAGCGGATCCCCCCCACCAGGATCAGGGGGATCCGCAGCTTCGCTTTGAAGAGCTTGGCCTCTTCCTGGTGGTAGGCCTCTTGCGCCTGATTGCGGATGCCCGTGCGGGACGCACCGAAGCGGGCATGCCGGGTCATGCCGCTGCTCAGCTCGACCGCGTCGAGCCCCGCCTGTTCCATGAGGACGGCCGCCTCCAGCGCCTCGGGCAGCTCCAGCCCGCCCTCGGCAAAGTCCCGGCTGTTGACCTTTGCCAGGACGGGGTAGTTTTCACCCACCGCACGGCGGATCGCCTGGATCGTTTCACGATGCACCCGGACCCGGTTCACCAATGCTCCGCCGTAGTCGTCCGTCCGGCGGTTGAAGAGGGGCGAGAGAAACTGGTTCAACAGGTAGCCATGCGCGCAGTGGAGCTGGACCCCGTCGAAGCCGGCCGCCTTGGCGCGCACGGCCGCCGCCACGAAGGCCGCTACCAGCGTACCGATGTCGGCCATACTCATCTCCCGGCGCAGGGTGTCGTCCAGTTTCACCGCCGCCGATACGGCGGACGGCGGAACACCGGTGAGCGTGTCCGCGGCGAAATAGCCGGCGTGGGCGAGTTGCAGCAGGATCTTGGCTCCGTGGTCGTGCGCCGCGGCGGCCATCTGCCGCAGTCCGGGAACCAAGTCGTCGGCGTAGGCGCCCACCTGCCCGGGCCCGGCCTGCCCCTCCGGGCGGATGAAAGCGTGGCTGCTGATGATCAGCCCGACGCCGCCGCGGGCCAAGGCCGCAGTGGTCTCGACCAGGCGCGGCGTGACCGCCCCGCCGGGCGCGGCCATGGCTTCCCAGGTGGCCGAGCGCACGAAGCGGTTGCGCAGCGTCATTCCCTTAAGAACGGCGGGCTCGAACAGGTTCATCGTGTCTCCTCCCGGAGGGTGCGTTATGGGTAATGAAGGGGATGGCACCGCGCCCAGCGCCCGGCGCCATTGCTCCAACAGCCGGTCCCGGTGGCGGTGGACCCACTCCTCGCCGTTCAACTCCACCAGCTCGCCGAGCCGGATGCGCAGGGCGTTCAGCTCGCGGCCGGTGCCGGGCACATCGGAGCTCCCCAGCAGATGGAGCAGTCTCTCCAGAGAGAGCTCGGCCATTGTTTCCTGGGTGCCGCCCCTGCGGCGTTTGTGGAGGATAATTATTTCTTGGGGGATTTCAGCTTCCGGTCCCATCCCCAGTTTTCGTAGTACTCCCAACTGGCCACGGCATTGAGATCTTTGATCTGGGCGTCTTTCTCAAGCAGGCTTGCCCGCAGTACATCGCCCATCGACAGGAGGCCCACGGGCTTATCCTGGCGCGTGATGAGGATGTGCCGCGTGAAAAGCCCCAGGAACATCTCCTGGAGCTTCAGGAGCGGGGTGGTGTCGGGAACCGTGCAGATCTCGGCCGCCATGTGATCGGCGATCAGGGCCGTGTCGAGGTCGAAGCCGCGCGTGAGCACATCGCGTGCGAGTTCCCGTTCGGTCCAGATGCCCACAATCCGCTCTCCGCGTTTCACCAGGATGGCGCCGATCCGGTTCACCTGCATGCGCTCGAGCGCCTCGCGCACGGTCTGGTCGGGCCGGACCGTGACCATCACCCGTTTCTTGTTTTTCAGAATGTCTCCTGCGGTCTTCATCATGCCCCCTTCGAATGCGTCCGACGATGAGTGAAGGTAACCCGGGGATGCGGGCTGTCAATTAAAACGGCTCATCCGCACACCGTCAGGCATGCGTCTGACGGAGCACCTTCTTGTCGAGTTTGCCGACGCTCGTCTTGGGAATCGCATCGACGAACTCGAAGCGCTCCGGCACCGCGTAGCGGGGCAGAAGGCCCTGCTCGGCAAAGCCGGCCATGAAGCGCTTGAGCTCCTCCGCGGTCACCTGGCCCTTGAACTCGGGCTTCACCACCACGAAAAGCAGGGGCCGCTCGCCCCACTTCTCGTCCCGGACCCCGATGGCCGCCGACTCGAGCACCGCCTCGTGGCGGCTCAAGAGATTCTCGAGGTCGAGGGAGGAGATCCACTCCCCGCCGCTCTTGATCACATCCTTGATGCGGTCGGTGATCTGGAGATAGCCCTCCGGGTCGATGAAGCCCACGTCTCCGCTGTGCAGCCAGCCGCTGCGCCAGAGCTCCGTCGATCGCTCCGGGTCCTTGTGATAGCCGGCCGTGAGCCAGGGGGCGCGCATGCAGACCTCCCCGACGGCCTTGCCGTCGTGGGGCAGCGGCCGATCCTCGGGGTCGAAAAGGCCGATCTCCACGAGGGGGATGGGCCGGCCGGTCTTGATGACCACATCCAGCTGGCGCTCGGGCTCCCAGGCGAGCATGTGCTCCTTGGGGTTCGCCAGGCTGATGATCGGGCAGGTCTCGGACATACCGTAGCCCACGTTGACTTCGATGCCCCGGTCGCGCGCCATTTTGGCGAGCCCCCGCGGCAGCTGGGAGCCGCCGATAATCACCTTCCAATGCGACAAGTCCGCCTCCTTCGCCGCCGGGCTCGTCAGGAGCATCTGCAGGATGGTGGGAACGCAGTGGGAAAAGGTGACCTTTTCGGTCTGGAGCAGCTTCAGGATCATGGCCGGCTCGTACATGCCGGGGTAGACCTGCTTCACCCCGAGCAGGGTGGCCACCAGCGGAATCCCCCACGCATGGACGTGAAACATGGGAGTGAGCGGCATGTAGACGTCGTCGGAGCGGAACCGGCACTGGGTATGGTAGGCGCCGACGGCCACCGCCCCGCCCAGGGTGTGAAGCACGAGCTGGCGGTGGGAGAAATAGACCCCCTTGGGAAGGCCGGTGGTGCCCGTGGTGTAAAAGGTGGTGGCCCGGGTGTTCTCGTCCAGGTCCGGGAACTCATAGGCGGTGCCGGCTGCGGCCAGCATCGCTTCGTAATCGGCGTCCACGGCGAGGGAGGTTTCGGGTGCCTTCCCCTCCTCGGCGATGAGAATCAGGGTCTTGACGGTGGTGAGCTTGTCGCGTACGGCCTGCAGCAGCGGCAGGAACGTGGAATTGAAGATCACCACTTTCGCCCCGGTGTGGTTGACGGTGTAGACGATCTGCTCGGGCGAAAGCCGCCAGTTCACGGTCTGCAGGGTCGCGCCCATGCCCGGGACGGCAAAAAAGCACTCGAGGTAGCGGTGGCTGTCGAATTCGAACACCGCCACTACATCCCCGGCCTTGACGCCGAAATCCGCAAGAGCATTGGCCAGGCGCTGGATGCGCTCGTTGAGCGTCCGGTAAGTGATGCGGTGCCGGTCTCGGTAGACGATTTCCCGATCCGGAGAGTAGATCAAGGGGGTGGTGAGGAGCTTTTTTAGAAGAAGAGGGTAGGTGTAGGGTTCTCCGGGCTGGTAGGTTTTTGCCGTCATGACCGCCTCCGTCTGCCGTAGAAGAGCGTGAATGGTTCGGTTGCGTTCGCCGGTGTCGCCGCTGATGCCTCCAAGTGCATGAAATCTGCCCCTGCCGATGACACCATTTAGATGAGAACGCGCCGCCAAGTCAACCCGGAAGAAGGGGTTGTCGCGCTGCCAGGGCGCGCGACGGCGGTTGCGATTGAAAAAAGCATCGAACTCGGGTAAGGCCAGATTTGAATCACACCCG
>JBFYWT010000033.1:0-4506 GCA_041310895.1 Desulfobacteraceae bacterium
GTTGATGGCGGTAAGCCCCATGCGGGCGTTCTCGGCCGCGATCGCAAGGTCGGCCGCCGCCACGAGGCCCATCCCGTTGGCGGCCGCCACCCCGTGGACCTGGGCGATCACCGGCTTTTTCATCTTCGCGATTGCGACGAGCGGCCGCTCCATGCGCTCGATCCACTCCCGGTACTCGAGCGCGCTCTTGCCGGAGAGCTCGTTCACATCGATGCCGACGCAGAAGCATTTGCCCGCCCCCTTGAGCAGGACGACGCGCACGGCCGGGTCCGCCTCGAGCGCGAGCAGGCAGCGGTGAAGCTCCTCGGCCATCGGGCTGTCGAGGGCGTTCAAGGCCTCCGGCCGGTTGAGCGTGAGCTCGGCCACGTGGGACGGGTGGATCTCGACGAGCAGTTTCTGGTAGTCCATGTCGGGTACCTCCTGATTGGCTGGGAAGCCGGGAGGCTAGGAGGCTATGAAGCCGAAACACATCGAAGCAGCCAAAACAAGCCGGGCTGCAGAAAAGCCCCCTCTCCCTATCCCTCTCCCACAACTTTTGGGGAGAGGGAACTGCCTCCCAGCTTCCCAGCTTCCCAGCCTCCTATCTTCCTAGCCTATTTAAATATCTTCGCCGCCTTGTCGATGTCCTCCGGGCAGAAGACGAAGAGGCACTTCGCATCGGGGCCGGCCACCGAGCCGTAGACGTAGTTGATGTTGATCCCCTCCTCCCCGAACTTGTTCGTGATGGCGGCAAGCTCCCCGGGGCGGTTTTCGAGGTCCAGGGCGATCACCGGCATGATGTCGAAGATGTACTCGTTCTCCGAAAGCAGCCCGACGGCCTTGTCGGTGTTGCCGGTCAACATGCGGATCAGGGCGAATTCGGCCGAGTCCTTGCGCATGGAGTTGTAGCTCGCGGCCGAGGCGATGCGCTGGAGCGATTTGCCGCGGTTCTGGAAGAGCTGCTGGACATAGGCCGAGGCGTCCTGGATCATCAGGGCGTCGATGTTGACCGCGTTGGCGCCGAAGAGCGCCGCCAGCCGTCCCAGCTCCCCGGGGACGTTTTTCAGAAACAGCGATATTTCGGTTCGTACCATGAAAGCCTCCTTTGCGACCTTTCAGCGGTATCTGCCGCCGAAGCGGTCTATCCAATCTAAAATCCCCCCCTTCCCCCCCTTTTTCAAAGGGGGGGATGACAAAGGCGTTTTTTCGGCCTCCTGTCATAGTTTTCGTGGCCCCCACCCGCTTCTGGGGGGAGGGGCCCGCGAAAACTAGGGGCTGCGCTTGTCCTTGAGGATATGATTCGAGATCACGATGCGCTGAATCTCCGAGGTGCCCTCGTAGATGGTGAAGACCCTAGCGTCCCGGTAGTAGCGCTCCACGGCGTACTCCTTGGTGAAGCCGTAGCCCCCGTGCAGCTGCACGGCTTTCCCGGTGATCCGGTTCACCATCTCGGAGGCGTAGAGCTTGGCCATGGAGGCCTGCTGGGTGTAAGGCTCGCCGGCATCCTTCAGCTGGGCGGCGGAGAGCATCAGCAGGCGCGCGGCCTCGATTTCGACCGCCATATCGGCGATCATCCAGCGGATGCCCTGGAACTTCGAGATTTTCTGGCCGAACTGCTCCCGCTCCTGGACATAGCGCACCGCGGCGTCGAGCGCCGCCTGGGCCACCCCGACCGACTGGGCGGCGATCCCGATCCGCCCGCAGTCAAGGCCCGTCATGGCGATCAGAAAGCCTTCCCCCTCGCTGCCGAGAAGGTTCTCGGCCGGAATGCGGCAGTCCTCCAAAATGAGGTCGCATGTGTCGGAGGCTCTCAGCCCGAGCTTGTCCTCGAGCGGGCCGGGCTTCAGCCCCTTGGTGCCCTGCTCGACCAGAAAGGCGCTGATGCCCCGGTGGGCCTTGCCGACGTCGGTCTTGGCTGTGACGATGATCAGCCCCGCGTTTTTCCCCGTCGTGGCGAAGCGCTTGGTGCCGTTCAGCACGTAGCTGTTGCCGTCCCTCACCGCGCGGGTCGTCTGGCGCGAGGGGTCCGAGCCGGCGTTGGGCTCGGTCAGGGAGAAGGCGCCGATGATCTCCCCGGCGGCAAGGCGCGTCAGGTGGTCCTGCTTCTGACTCTCGGTGCCGTATACGAGGAGGCTTTCGCACACGATGGAGTTGTGCACCGACATCACCACCGCGGTGGAGGCGCAGGCGTAGGCGACTTCAGAGAGGGCCAGTACGTAGCTCACGGCATCCGCCCCCGAGCCCCCGTACTCCGGCGGCACCATCATCCCCATCAGCCCGAGATCGGCCAGCTTTTTCAGGTTGTCGGCCGGAAAGATCTTCTTCTGGTCGCGCTCCATGGCGCGGGGGGCGAACTCCTCGCGCGCCAGGTCGCGCACCATGGACTGGATCATCAGCTGTTCTTCGGTCAGCTTGAAGGACATCATCGTCTCCTCGGTTCAGGGGGTGTAGATCACCACGAGCAGCTCGGCGCGCTCATCGCCGATGTTCCGCAGCTTGTGGGTGATGCCCGAGTTGAAGTGCAGGGACTCGCCGGCGGAGAGCGTGTTCACGTGCTCGCCCACCGTCACCTGGACCTTTCCCGACAGGACGTAGTCGAACTCCTCGCCCTCGTGGTGGTAGCCCACTCCCTCATGGTCCCGCTGGGTCTCGACCACGACGCGGAAGGCCTTGAGATGCTTGTTTTCGGCCCCCGGGGTGAGGGTGGTGTAGGCGTAGTTGGCCGTGCGCTGGGTGTGGGCCTTGATGCGCTTTTCGACCCGCGGGTCCGATTCCTTTAGGAGCGAGGCCGAGTCGATCTCGAGCGCCCGGGCGATCTGCAGGATGGCGCCGACGGGCGGGATGGCCTTGCCCGCTTCGACTTTCTTCAGGTAGTCAACCGAAAAACCGGTCTCGTTCGCGATCCGCTCCAGCGGGAGCTTCTTTTTCTCCCGCACATGCTTGATTTTGCCCCCGATCGGCAGGCGCTGGGGCTTCCTGGGCTTGGGCATGGGGCCTCCGGCAGTGAGATAAGGTTGAACGGTTTGCGAAGCTGATTCAGGCGTCAAAGGGTTCGAGGGGTCCAGGGGCCAAGTGGACTGCAATATTCCGGCACCGACCCCGACTATTGCATTGGGTTTACTCGTTACTTTATAGACGCCGACTTACAACTCCGACTTCGTCTACTTTTCCTAAACCTTGAACCCTCGACCCCTTGGTCCCTTGGACCCCTCTTCATTTATACTCGTAAAACCCGCGCCCGGTCTTGCGGCCAAGCCAGCCGGCCTCGACGTATTTGCGCAGGAGCGGGCAGGGGCGGTACTTGGAGTCCTTGAACCCCTCGTAGAGGGTTTCCATGATCGCGAGGCAGGTGTCGAGCCCGATCAGGTCGGCGAGCGCGAGCGGCCCCATGGGGTGGTTCATGCCGAGCTTCATCACCGTGTCGATGTCTTCGCGGGCGCCCACCCCGTGGTAGAGGCAGTAGACGGCTTCGTTGATCATCGGCAGCAGGATCCGGTTGGCGATGAACCCGGGGTAATCGTTTGCCCGGGCCGGGGTTTTCCCGAATTTTTCGGAGAGCGCCCAGGTGGTCGTGAAGGTCGCCTCGGAGGTTGCCAGGCCGGGGATGATTTCGACGAGCTTCATCACCGGCACCGGGTTCATGAAGTGCATGCCGATTACCAGCTCCGGCCGTTTGGTCTGGGCCGCGATCCGGCCGATGGGGATCGAGGAGGTGTTGGTCGCGAGGATCACCCCCGGCCGGCAGATCCGGTCGAGATCGCGGAAGAGCTGGAACTTGAGCTCCTGCCGCTCGGTCGCGGCCTCGACGACGAAGTCGGCCCCTGCCATGTCATCGAGGCTGACGCTGGTCTTGATCCGGCCGAGGATGGCGTCGCGCTCGGCGGCGGTCATCTTGCCCTTCTCGACGGAGCGGGCTAGAATCCCCGTGATGGTCTTGAGCCCTTTGTCGACGAACTCCTGTTTGATGTCGCTCATGATGACATTCAGCCCGCTCATCGCGGCCACCTGAGCAATGCCGTTGCCCATCTGCCCGGCGCCGATCACACCGAAGACTTTTACTTCCATGTCACGATCCTCCTTTAATCTTATGTTTGAACAAACTATGAAAAGGTCATGATTACCTCTTCGTACCCGTACTCGTACTCGCACTCGCACACGGTTTTTGCTGTGTGGAACTCACGTATTCGTGAACGTGAACGGGTACCGCTTCGCTGTGTACGTGAACGTTTTCTCTGTTCCCCTCTATTCGATCTCTTGCACCCCAACCCTGAACCGTGAACCGTCATTTACCTTTTTACCACCAGCGCCACCGCCTCCCCGCCGCCCAGGCAGAGGGAGGCCAGGCCGGTTTTCGCGTTGCGGCGGATCATTTCGTGAATCAGG
This sequence comes from Desulfobacteraceae bacterium, assembly GCA_041310895.1. GTDB lineage: Bacteria > Desulfobacterota > Desulfobacteria > Desulfobacterales > SpSt-501 > SpSt-501. The sequence continues at coordinate 4,363 of JBFYWT010000033.1, forward strand.
GTCACGAGCACCCGGCAGCCGCTCGCGCCGATGGGATGCCCCAGGGCGACGCTGCCGCCGTTGACGTTGACCCGGGCCGGGTCGAGGTTGAGCTCCCGGAGGACCGCCACGGTCGAGCCGCTGAAGGCCTCGTTGATCTCGAAG
>JBFYWT010000046.1:0-3022 GCA_041310895.1 Desulfobacteraceae bacterium
TCGAATCGCGGTCCTGCACTTCGGCTCCAAGATCGCCGAAGGCACACCTCGGGAGATCGCCCGCGACGAGCGCGTGATCAAGGCCTACCTCGGAGAAGACTATGGCGCTGCTTGAAATCGATCAGATTGACGTCTTCTACGGCGATGTCCAGGTCATCTTCGGCCTCTCGCTCCACGTGGAGGAGGGCGAGGTCGTCAGCATCATCGGCGGCAACGGGGCGGGCAAATCCACTCTGCTTAAGACCATCTCCGGCCTGATCCAGCCGCGGCAGGGGGAAATCCGGTTTGACGGGAAGCCCATTCACCGGCTTCCCCCCGAAGGGATCGTGGAGCAGGGTATCGTCCATGTGCCCGAGGGCCGCCGGCTCTTCAGCCTGATGTCGGTCCAGGACAACCTGATCGTCGGCGCCTACAACAAACGCGCCGACGAGCGCAAGCAGCAGACCCTGGAAATGGTGTACACACTGTTCCCCCGGTTGCGGGAGCGCATCGCCCAACTGGCCATGACCCTCTCCGGGGGCGAGCAGCAGATGGTGGCCATCGGCCGCGGCCTGATGGCGTTGCCGAAAATCCTGATGCTCGATGAGCCCTCGCTGGGGCTGGCGCCGATCCTGATCAAGGACATTTTCGACACCGTGCGCAAAATCGCCGACCAGGGAACCACGGTCTTAATGGTGGAGCAGGACGTCAAGCACTCCCTCAGCCTGAGCGACCGGGGATACGTCCTCGAGCACGGCCGTACGGTGATGGAGGGCCCCGCGCAGGAGCTGCTCGACAACCCCCATATCAAAACGGCCTATCTGGGGCTGTGAGGATTAAAAAAAGGGTCCAAGGGTCCAAGGGTTCGAGGGGCCGAGGGTTCAAGGGGTCAGGGTGCTTTCGGGGTCCCCCGGTTTCCGTCGGGGTCGAAGGCCCGGCTTCAGCGTAAAGTTTTAAAAGATCGAGGCGCGCTTGAGAATACAGGCAATTGTAAATCCCACGAAGGAGTTCCAAGGATGAGCACGCAAACGACCAACCAGGAACTGCAGCAGTTGAGGGCGGAGGTGATTTCCGCAGGGGTGGCGAGTGTCACCCCGCTGCACGTCGCGTCCGCCCGGGGCGCCATTGTGCACGATGTCGAGGGCAAGGAGTACATCGACTTTGGGGGCGGGATCGGGGTCATGAACATCGGCCACTGCCACCCGAAAGTGGTCGCGGCCATCAAGGCCCAGGCCGAGAAGTTCCACCACACCTGCTTCATGGTGAGCCCCTACGAGGTGGCGATCCGCCTGGCCGAGAAGCTCTGCCGGGTGACCCCGGGCAACTTTCCCAAAAAGGCCATCTTCGTGAACAGCGGGGCCGAGGCCGTGGAGAACGCAGTCAAGATTGCGCGCTACTACACGAAGCGGCCGGCGGTCATCGTCTTCGAGAATGCCTACCACGGCCGGACGCTGCTCACCATGACCATGACGAGCAAGGTCAAGCCCTACAAGCTCGGCTTCGGCCCGTTTGCACCCGAAGTCTACCGCATGCCCTTCGGGGACGCGGTGGGCCCCGAGAAGCTGAAGGATTTCTTTCTCCAGCACGTCAATCCCGAGGCGGTGGCCTGCGTCGTGGCCGAGCCGGTCCAGGGCGAGGGCGGGTTCATCACACCGCCGGCCGATTACTTTCAGGCGCTCGCCGCGATCTGCCGCGAGAACGGATCCTGTTCGTGGCCGACGAGATCCAGAGCGGAATGGGGCGTACCGGCACCATGTTCGCGATCGAGCACTGGGGGGTGGAGCCCGATCTCATCACGGTCGCGAAAAGCCTGGGGGCCGGGATGCCGATCGCCGCGGTCGTGGGGCGCCGGGAGATCATGGATTCCGTTCACCCCTGGGGGCTGGGCGGCACTTACGGCGGCAACCCCGTGGCCTCGGCCGCGGCGCTCGCCGTGCTGGAGGTGTTCGCGGAAGAGGACATGCTCGGCAAGGCCAAGGCCCTCGGGGAGAAGCTGAAAGGGCGTTTTGAAGCGTGGCGGAAGCGCTTCCCGATCATCGGCGAGATCCGTGGCCTGGGCGCCATGCTGGGGCTGGCCCTGGTCAAGGGCGACACCCGCGCTCCGGCCGCCGATGAGGCCAAAAAGCTGGCCGGCTTCTGCCTGGAGCGGGGCCTGATCATCCTGGTCTGCGGCACCTACAGCAACGTCGTGCGGGTGCTGGTTCCCTTCGTGATCACCGACGCGCAGCTGGAAAAGGGCTTAGGCATCCTCGAGCAGGGGCTCGCCGCGGTCTCGACATAGATGCCTGCCAGGGCGGCACAGATTACCAGATGGTCATGAGCGCTGGCGGTCAGCCGCCCAGGATGAGCCGCTGAGGGTCCACGACCTCGCGCAGGATCCGTAGCTCCCGTTCGGTGGGGGGCTCGAGTTCGCAGGCCCGCGAGACATCCACGGAGAACTCCATGTTGGCCAATACCGCCTGGGGGGTGGTGCCGGGAAAATAGGCCTCGAGGAACATTTCGCGGCTGTCCGGGTCGAATCCCATGACCGCAAGGTTGGAGATGACCGCCGTCGGCCCGTTGCCGGGAAGACCGGCCCGCTCGCGCCCTCCGGGGCCGTCGAGCCATCCGGGACTGGTGAGGTAGTCCACTTTGGCGACGAACTTGCGCCGCTCGTGCTGCATGAAGATGATGGTGCGGTCGACAAAGGAGGCCACATCGGCCGCCCCGCCGCTGCCCGAGAAGCGAACCTTTGGGTTATGGTAGTCGCCGACGACGGTGGAGTTCAAATTTCCGAACTTGTCGATCTGGGCCGCACCTAAAATTCCCACCACGTGCCGGCCGGTAGTTTGGTTCTGCATCAGGGCGAAGGAGTCCGCCAGCCCGGAGTTGGAGGAGGCCCCGTACATCACCCGCGAGTCCCCCACGGCCATGGGGATCTCTTCGAGCCGGGAGTCGATGGCGCCGGTTTCGAAGATGATGATGCTGTTGGGGGCGCAGATGTGCTTGGCCGCCATGGCGGCCAGCATCGAGATCCCCGTGCCGCAGAAGACGATCTCCCCGT
>JBFYWT010000130.1:0-2607 GCA_041310895.1 Desulfobacteraceae bacterium
GCGGCCGGGGTCAGTTCCTCGGGAAGCCGGCGCTGGAAGTGGAGGTCCTGGGTGATGTCGTTGAGGTAGGCGATCGGGTCCAGGTCGTGGTGGATGGCCGACTGGATGAGGGTCATCAAGGTGGCATAGGCCTGAGCGCCGGCCGGGGAGGCGCTGAAGAGGCTGTTCTTGCGATGCAGGGCGTTGGGGCGCATGCCGCGCTCGGTGGCGTTGTTGTCGATGTCGGCCTCGCCGATCTCGCAGTAGCGGATGAGGCCCGGCCAGAGTTTGCGGGTGTAGGCGGTGGCCTTGGCGATGCCCGAGGTGGGATGGATCTTCGGATCGTCCGCCCAGGCATCGAGGAGTTCCTTGATCTGGGCCAGGATCGGGCGGGCGCGGTCCCGGCGCACCGCCATCCGTTCCAGATCGGGCAAGGATCGGACCTCATCCTCCAGGTCGTAGAGTCGGGCGATCAGGGCGAGCATGGTCGCCCGACGCCGGTTGTCCATGGACTCGAAGAACTTGCGGCGGACATGGGCCCAGCAGAAGAGGGCGAGGATCCCCGGCCGCAGGAGGAGTTCCCGATGTCCGGCATAGCCATCGCCCATCACGGCGCCGGTGTAGTCGGCCAGGAGGCCGTTGATCCATTTGCCCTCGCGGGTCTCAGTGAACAGGTAGAAGATCCCGGCGGGCCCCGAGACCGCCCAGAGGCGGCCGTTGTGGCATACCCGCTTGTCGGGGACGATCAGGCGGTGGACGGTGTCGTCGATGCCGATCACCGCGGCGGACAGGATCTCCCGGAGCAGGGCCTCGGCCACGCCGGTGAGGAAGCCGGCCAAGGCGATGTGCCAGCGGCAGAGCTTGGCACGGGGCACGTTGAGGTCCTGTCGCTGCCAGCGCCGTTCTTGGCGGTAGGCGGGCAGGTGGTCGGCGACCTTCTCGACCGCCGAGTGCACCAGGAGTGCGTCATCGACCTGGCCGCGCGCGATCACCGCCGGTGGCGCCAGCGTCTCCTGCCAGGTCAGGCCGGTCGCCGACCGGATCCGGGCCACCGGACAGTGCAACACCTGGACATAGAGTTCGGGAGGCCGGATCGCGAGCCGTTCAAGGGTCCGCGTGCCGACGACCTGATGATCCTGGGCCTGCCGCAGGGCCGGATGGTCAGCAGGCGGGACATAGTCCTCGACGCGGCGCTCAAGATCCGCCGGCAGCGGATTCCGGCCGCCGGCATTGGCGGGCCGGCGGCGGCCGCGGCGTCCGGTCGGAGCGGCATCGCCTGGCGCCGTCCCCGTCCCGGCACCGGTGTCGCTGTCGGGGATCGCAGCCGGCACCGTCGGCGGGTCGGAGGCCCGCGCCTCCTGCTCCAGGCGGTCAGCGCGCAGGAAGTCCAGCACCTGGTCCAGGATCAGGGGCTGGCTGCAGAGACGCTCGCTGGCCGAGCCGAACTCCTTGCGCACCAGATGCCGCAGCCGCTCGCCGGAGCGCCGTACGGCGCCCTGCAGCTCCGCCAGGTTCCGGGTCAACTCCCGGACCTGCTCCCGGGCGGCCTCGGCCTCGCGCCGCGCTGCGTCGCGTTCGGATCGCGCCTCATCGCGTTCGGCCCGGGCGGCGTCGCGCTCGGCCGTCAGCCGGGCCACCGCCGCGCGCAGCTGATCCAGCTCGGCCTGCTGGCGCAGCACCAGCGCCTCCAACCGCCGCATCCGCGCATCCTGGCCACCGTTCATGTTCTGGAATATAAGGCTCGTTTACAACAATCAAGTGGCTATTTGCGCCGCGCCGGAACCCGCCGGTCCCTGGTAGTGCTGGTGGTAAGCCGCCTGGCGCACATCGATCCCTTCCAGGATGCTCATCAGCTCCGCCACCGACAACGGATGGCTGCCGCGGGCCTGTGGCTTTCCCAGCCGGCCACGGACCGCAAAGGTCCCGCGCTCCAGACGCTTGCTCGCCAGCCAGAACCCCGATACATCCCACAGCAGGATCTTGACCAGGTTCCGGAAGCGGCTCACGAAGACGAACGCGTCCCCGCTGAGCGGATCCTTGTCCAAGAGCTCCCGCACCAGGGCCGACAACCCGTTCGCCCCCTTGCGCATGTCCGCCGGACCGCGGGCCAGGAAGATCCGCTGGCAGTGCGACAGGCTCAGCACCCGAACACCGCGCCGAGCAGACGACCCGCCCAGCCCGGATCGACCGTCGCCGGCACCAGCACACGCCGGCCGGCGCCCAGCTCGACCGTGACCCCCGGGGCCGACTCCCGCGTATCTCCTTGGCGGATCAATTCGATGAACCCCGTACCGGCCTCTTCCGCAGCCTGGTCTTGAAGATCACCAACCCCGGCGGACGCATCGCGGGTCCAGGCGACCAGGCAATGGTATGGCAGATCCGCTTGCCGGCAGTAGGCCGCCTTGCTCAGACCGCTCTCGCGCCACAACTCCACATGGACGCGGCGCTCATCGGGTGGGTAGCGCATGGCTGAGTCTCCGTGACCTGGCGATGATCAGCAAGCCAGCCACGATATCGGCGCATAATTGGGGCGCAAATTACGGTCGTAAACCGGTTACGTTGAGGTAGGCGATCGGGTCCAGGTCGTGGTGGATGGCCGACTGGATGAGGGTCATCAAGGTGGCATAG
>JBFYWT010000156.1:0-2733 GCA_041310895.1 Desulfobacteraceae bacterium
AGCTTGTGCATGAAGCGCTGGCGCACGCGGTGCAGCTTGGTGCCGCGCGGGTTGTGGCCGGTGCCGTGCAGGGTGAAGAGCGGGTACATGCAGCTGTCCCAGTTCCTGAAACGCACGCCGGTCTTGCCGCGGGTCTCGTCCTGGATGTCGAAGCACCAGCAGGTCGGGCAGGAGTAGGTGCAGGTGCCGCAGTTGATGCAGGCGAACGACACCTCCTCCCAGAAGCTCGCGTTGTAGAGGCCGGTGGTTTCGCCCGCTTTCAGGTTGTCGGTCGGGACCTGCGAGGTGATCTTGGCCTCGGCCGCGTGGCGCATCGCGGCCAGGCGCTTATCGGCCGCGGCGTCGGCCGCCTGGGCCCAGCCCCCGGCCGCCACCCAGGCCGCTCCCTTCTCGGTCAGGACCTTGGCCAGGAAATGGTCCCCGGCGTCGGAAAGGAGCACGTCCAGCCCCTCCTCGTGGTACGGGCCGCAGCCGGCGGTGGTGCAGAAGCACGAGCTGCAGGGCGACTCGCAGCCGAGGCCCACGAAGGTGGTCGCGTGGTAGGCTCTCAGCCAGTAGGGGTCCTGATAGTCGGAGGTGTCGAAATTCATCCGTACCAGGACGAAGGCCTTGGCATCGCAGGGGCGGATGCCGAGAACCGCTCGGGGGCGTTGGTCCGCCGGGGCCTCTTTCAAAATATGGGCGTCCGGCCGGCTCTCGTCGAGGCTGTAGGTGAGCATCACCTCGGTCTGGGGGTAGACCAGGTGCTTCGGGGATAGCCGGGTGTTCAGAAAGGAGAAATCCGGCGGCTGGCCGTTTTCCAGACGCTTGAAGCTGTGGAACTCCTTCTCCTTCACCGGGCCGAATTGCTGGTAGCGGCCGGCCGCCTGCTTCAGGCCGCTCGGCCACTCGTTTTTCGGAATCACGATCATCTTCATTGCCGGTTGCCTCTTGTCTCCAAAGGGTCTGGTGCGGAAGGGGGCTCCCGCGCTACTTGATGAAATCGTTCGGGTCCTGGGGCCGGTAGGTGTCGAGCGGCGGCCGTACCTCCAGCTGCAAGCCCGCTTCCCAGCCGAACAGCTCCAGGCAGTCCTTCTCGAGCTTTTTGGTCAGAACGCGCATGTTGATCCCCACCGGACAGGCGCGCTCGCAGGAACCGCAGTCCGTGCAGCGGCCGGCGCAGTGGTAGGCCCGCAAGAAATGAAACGTGCGTACGTCCTGCGGGTCCTGGCCCTTGCCCACCCACTGCGGACGGGATTCGTCCACGAAGCAGGTCGGGCAGTAGCAGAGCGGGCAGGCGTTGCGGCAGGCGTAGCAGCGGATGCAGGGGGCGAGCAGGTCGTCGAAGTACTTCAAGCGCTGCTCCGGGCTCATGGCCTCCACGCTGCGCACATCGGCGTAGCGGTCCACCCCCTGCTGCTCGGGTACCGGCGCGGCCACCAGCTCGTCGTGAATGACCGGGTTTCTGTGGATGCAGAGGCTGCAGTTGTGCTGGAGCACGTCCTTTTTCGCGAAGGTCTGGCTGAACCCGCTGCCCGTGGCGGTGAGGGTGGTTTCGTCCTCGACGACCGCGGTGATCTCCCCCGGGCATTTCAGTGCGATCTTGCGCTTGTCCACCATGCCCGTGCACGGCACGCCGATCACCACGAGCTGCTCGCGCTTGATCTTGTTCTCGATCACGTGGGTGACGATGTTGCGCGAGTCGCACCCCTTGGCCACGATCCCGATCTTCTCCTTGCGGTCGGTCAGGTAGTTGGCGAGGTTGATCCCGCAGTGGCTGTCCCAGACCAGCGCCTGCGCCTGGGCCGGGTTCTTGGCGAAATGCGGCTCGTTCATCATCGGCACGGTCCCTTGGCGGAAGCCGATGATCATCTCCACCGTGCCGGCGGTGAGCAGCCGGGAGGCGATTTCCCTGATCTTTTCGGTGTAGCTCAACATGTCAGGCCACCTCAGCCAGTTTCTTCGTGGAGTTCAGGTTCGGCCCCAGCTCTTTGACGGCGTTCGTAACCTGGGTGACCACCTCGACGAACTTGGTGGATTCCGCCGAGGAGATCCAGGAGAACTGCAGGCGGCCGGGCTCGATCCCCATGTGCTCCATGAGGTTCTTGAACAAAGCAAACTTGCGACGGGCGTAGTAATTACCTTCCAGGTAATGGCATTCGCCGGGGTGTCACCCGGAGACCCAGACCCCGTCCACCCCCTCGCGCAGGGCGGCGAGGAAGAACTTGGGGTCCATCCGTCCGGTGCAGGGGATGCGGATTACCCGGATGTTGGGCGGGTATTCCATGCGGCTGACGCCGGCCAGATCGGCGGCGCCGTAGCTGCACCAGTTACAGAGGAAGGCGGCGATTTTCGGTTCCCAGTCACTCATGTCAGTCTCCTCTTTCATGGATACGAAAAGCTGGATATTGGATGCGGGATACGGGATAACGGAGAAGGATCATTCCACGGATCATCCAGCATCCTAAATCCTGAATCTTGCATCTTAAACTATCCCGTATCCAGTATCTCGAATCCCGTATCGCGTTTCTCATCTAAACCGCTTCGCTGAGGTTGAAAATCTGGGCGAAGATCTGGTCGTTGTCAAAGCCCTTCAGGTGAATGGCCCCGGAGCGGCAGGAAGCCACGCACAACCCGCAGCCCTTGCAGAGCACGGGGTTGACCTGGGCCCGGCCGGCAAACGGCCCTTTTTCGGTCCAGGCCGGCGCCGAGTACGGGCAGATCGAGACGCACACCCCGCACTGGCTGCACATG
>JBFYWT010000181.1:0-5537 GCA_041310895.1 Desulfobacteraceae bacterium
GGGAGTGGCTTCCAGCCACGATGACATCGCGGCAACCAGCCTTTGCCTCCGGCTACGGCGGTCAGGAGATGCCGCTCCCACAAGAACAGAACTTGCCTGCGGATGAAGTGGCGTACCCCGCACCATGAGGCGCTTTCAAGTAAGTTGGGCTTTCTTCCTGTGTTAGTCCCGCCGGGGCGGGACCGCGGTCGGATCGCGGCTGGAGCCACCTCCGCCGAAGCAGCCTGGCTGCGAGGCCGGGAGCCACTCCCACCCCATCTGAACTTACTTAGCGGATGAACCGCCGCCGCGGGCGGCCTGCAATGCTATAGGAGCTCATGGCGTTGACTTTGATACATTTTCACTTTAGAGTAAATTTAATTAATTGCCTTGGTCACCCAACGATGAAACCTGAAACCTGCACCGCACAATAATTGGAGGTGACACGATGAAAAAAATCCGCTGCATGGCCAGACCGTTGAGCATCCTTCTCGCCGCGTGGGTCTTCCTGATCGCAGGCCCGTTCCAGGCCGGCGCCGCCCTCGTGGGGACCGAGTCCGTCATCGACCCCGGCCGGGCGCAGAACGCCCGCGAGATGGTGCGCAGCATGTTGGCGCGGGAGGAGATCCAATCGGCCCTCCGGCAGCAGGGCATCGACCCGGCGGAGGCTCAGGCCCGCGCCGAAGGCCTCTCGGACGCGGAGGCCATCCGCCTGGCCGAGGCCATGGACACTCTTCCGGCCGGCGGCAATGCGGTCGGCATCGTCATCGGAGCTATTCTGATCGTCTTTCTCGTCCTGCTGATCACCGACATCCTCGGTTACACGGATGTCTTCCCATTCACCAAGAGAACCCGCTGATAAAAAGTCCTAAGTGCGGCAAGCGCCTCGCCCGGCCCTCTCCCGCGAAGTCGGGTCAGAGGACCGGGGTGAGAATTTCGAGCTGCATCCACCAACGACGAGCAGATCCGAAAGGAGGCAAAATGGCCACCATCATGCCCGAAGGCGAAGGCATTCGCAAAGCCGTGAAGTATATCGACGAGGTGCGGCAGACGGAGCCGGAGAAGAACTTGGCAGGCCTCATCCACGAGGCCTGCGTCAAATTCGACCTCTCGCCGCTCGAGGGGGAGTTTCTGCACAAATTTTTTAAAAAGCAGAGCGCTACTTAAGACCTGACCCCTGCAGCAGGCGGGACAACAGCTCGTCGGCATTCGGCGCGCCGCCGAGCTTGGAGTAGGTGACCCGGGGCGCCGCGTTCGGCGCCAGGCGAACGGTGATGAAATAAGGGGTGCGCACCTCGCCCAGCGCCTTGTGGATCTTGAAATCGCCGTCCGGGAAGAGCGGAAACGGCACCTCGTAGTGGGTTTTGAAGTAGTCCACCTCGAAAGCCGAGTTCCCCGCGCCGATTCCGATCAGCTTGACCTTCCCCTTGAGCGCGGGGTCTGCCTCGATCTTGCGGAACATCGCATTGAGCGTCGGGGCATCCTTCTGGCAGTACGGGCAGTACATGCTGAAAATTTCAATCACCACCACCTCGGCCGCGATGTCGGAGAGCTTGAATTCCCCCTCACCTTTCAACCCGAGGTAGGCCCGCGCCTCGGCACTCTTAGGCGCTTTGAGAATGATCTCCGGCAGGCTCGTCCCCACCGCCGGAGGCCCGCCGTCCGCGGGCGCCACAACCCCGCCCGCGACGATGCCCGTGATCACGACCAGTGCGATCCCCACCCATCTCGCCATACGCCCTCCTCTCTGTAAAAGGTCCGGGAAGAAACGCATCTTACGCCCGGCACCCGGCGGCGTCAACCGGCGGCCCGGAAGCCGACCACAGCCGGCCTTCTGTTTCCGAACCAAAAAGATCGATACCGAACCCGATACCGACCCCGATGGATGATTCTATTCCATTGGTGTCTGAATCTACGAACAGGGTTCTACATCAAGATACAGGCCGTTCAGCCAAAACACCAAACACCACCCAACGCCCCTTCAATTGAAAATGGCGCTGCGATCTGCTAATCGGCGGTAAGCCGACCCGGTTCAACCCCCTTACCGAGGAGACCCCATGCACGCGCTGCAAACCCTCACCGCGGATCTCATCCGCTTCAAGTCCATGCACTCCCGGCCCGATGAAATCGAACGCTGCACCGCCTTCATCGAGTCGTATTTCGTGCAACATGGCATCGGCTACCGGCGCATCGAGCAGCACGGGATCCCGACCCTCCTGGTGCTGCGGCCCGACGGCACCGTGCCGGTGCTGCTCATGTCCCACATCGACGTGGTCGATGCCCCCGACGAACTCTTCGAGCCGCGCGTCGAGAACGGGAAGCTCTGCGGGCGGGGCAGCATCGACGACAAGTATGCCGCGGCCCTGTCGATGGTCCTCGTCAAAGAGCAGCTCGCGCGCCTGAAAGCGGCGGGCAGGAGCCAGGCCGACCTGCCGTGCGGGGTCCTGATCTCCGGCGACGAGGAGATCGGGGGCAAAAACGGCGCCCGGGCCGCCTTGGGTCAATTGAAAACCGATTTCGCCATCGCGCTCGACGGCGGCCATCTCGGCAAAATCGTCGTGAAGGAAAAGGGCATCCTCCGGCTGAAGCTCATCGGCCGGGGCAGGAACGCGCACGGGGCGCGGCCCTGGCTCGGCGAGAACGCCATTGAGAAGCTGATCGCCGACTTCTTTGCGCTCAAGGCCCACTTCGCGCTCTCCGCGCCGGACCACTGGCACCGCACCCTGAACTTCAGCCGCATCCAGGCCGGCAAGGCCGCCAACCAGGTGCCGGACTATGCCGAGGCCCTCTTCGACATCCGCTACACCGAAAACGACGATATCGACGCCCTCGTGGCCGCCGTCCGCAGCGGCATTCAGGGTGAGGTCGAGGTCCTCGAGCGCGAGCCCCTCTTCCAGGGCGGGAACTCCCCGCACCTCGCGCGGTTGCGTGAACTGGCGGGCAACCCCGAGCTCGGCTGCGAGCATGGGGCGAGCGATGCGCGTTTTCTCTCCGAGTTCGGCATCCCAGGGATCGTCTGGGGTGCGGACGGCGACAACAGCGCCCACTCCCCCCGGGAGCACGTCGACATCGAAAGCCTCAGCCGCCTCTACCGGATCCTGGATGCCTTCGGGGCGGGATTGCTTTGACAAACCGGGCGGCTTCAAGTATGACGACCTCGTAATTGGTAACGAAGTTCGATACCCGGCCCGTGCCCGGCTGCCGAAGAGAGCCCCATCGTTCAAGACCGGCGGTGACGCCGTTTCCCACCCCAACCCGAAACCAAAGGAGGACACATGCTGAAGAAAGTTCTGTTGATCCTGACGGTCGTAACGTTTGCCTGCGCCGGGGCGGCGCTGGCGGCGCCCAAACCGGGGGGCACCCTCGTCTTCGGCCGCGGCGGCGACAGCGTCGGGCTCGACCCGGCCTACGAGACCGACGGCAACTCCTTCATGATCTGCGACAACGTGCTGGAGGCTTTAGTGGAGTACAAGGACGAGTCCACGGACATCGAGCCCGGTCTGGCCGAGTCCTGGAGCATCTCCCCCGATGGGCTGACTTACACCTTCAAGCTGCGCAAGGGGGTCAAGTTCCACGACGGCACCCCCTTCAACGCGGACGCCGTCGTCTTCTCCCTGGGCCGCCAGATGAAGGAGCGCAAGGTCAAGTTCGCCGGCAAGGGCTGGGAGATCCCCGCCCAGGAGCGCCCGCCGGAGTACTGGGTGTCGATGGAGATGGACAAGACCGTCGACGCGATCGAGGCGGTCGACGAGCACACCGTGGTCTTCAAGCTGAAGCGGGTGGAGGCGCCTTTCCTGGCCAACCTCGGCATGGACTTCGCCGACATCATCAGCCCCACGGCCTTCCTGAAGAACCCCAAGGAGTTCGTACGCAACCCGGTCGGCACCGGCCCCTTCAAGTTCGTGCAGTGGGTGAAGGACGACCGCATCATTCTCGAGAAAAACCCCGACTACTGGAACAAAAAGGGCGGCCCCTACCTCGACAAGGTGGTGTTCCGCGCCATTCCCGAGAACTCGGTGCGCTTCCTCGAGCTCAAGACCGGCAATATCAGCATCTGCCAGTTCCCGAACGCCGCGGACCTTCCGCTGGCCCAGAAGGACCCCAGCATGAAGCTGGTCTCCCAGCCGGGGATGAACATCGGCTACCTCAGCTTCAACCACACCAAGGAGCCCTGGAAGAGCAACGTCAAGCTGCGCAAGGCCGTCGCCCACGCCATCAACCGCAAGGCCATCGTGGACAACATCTATCAGGGCCAGGGCCAGCTCGCCAAGAACCACATCCAGCCCATCATGTGGGGCTACAACGACGCCGTACCGCAGATCGAGTACAGCGTGGACAAGGCCAAGGCCCTTCTGGCCGAAGCCGGCTTCCCGGAGGGCAAGGGGCTGGATGAGATCACCCTGTGGTGCATGCCCGTGGCCCGGCCTTACAACCCCGAGGGGTTGAAGGTGGGGGTCGCTATGGTGGCCGACCTCGCCAAGGCCGGCATCCGCGCCCGGATCGTGAGCTACGAGTGGGGCACCTACCTCAAGCGCCAGCGCGAGCAACCGCCGGACATGGACCTCTTCCAGCTCGGCTGGACCGGGGACAACGGCGACCCGGACAACTTCCTGGCCGTGCTCTATGACGGGCTCGCCTCCTCCGCCGTCCGCACCCAGTGGAAGAACGAGGAGTATCATAAGCTGATGGAGCAGGGGCGCCAGACCTTCGACCAGGCCAAGCGGGCCGAGATCTACAAGAAAGCCCAGCAACTCATGTACGACGAGATGCCGGTGATTCCCGTGGCCCACAGCACCCAGACCTGGCCGATGCTTAAAAACGTCATGGAGTTCAAGCTCCACCCCACGGCGTCGATCCGCCTGAAGAACGTGTGGTTGGATAAATAGAGACAGGGTCCGAGGGTCCGAGGGTTCGAGGGGTCAAGTGAAGGAACTTACTGCGCCAATTACTGGTTCTTTTGCTTTCCCTCGACCCCTTGACCCCTTGGCCCCTTGACCCCTGCCCCTTCATGGCCGCCTTCATCCTGCGACGGATCCTCATCCTCATCCCGACCCTCCTGGGGGTCTCGATCATCATTTTCCTGATGCTCCACCTCACCCCCGGCGACCCGGCCGAGCTCCTGATGGGCGAGCGCGCCTCGAACGAGGCCCTGGCGGGCATGCGCGAACACCTGGGACTGAACAAACCGCTCTATGTCCAGTACGGGATGTTTTTGAAGCGCCTGGCCACTTTCGACCTGGGCGAGACCATCTGGACCCGGCAGAAGGTCTGGATTGAAATCCGGCAGCGCTTCCCGGCCACGATCGAGCTCTCGGTGGCCGCCCTCTTCATCAGCTGCACTCTGGGGATGATTTTCGGCATCATCTCGGCCACCAAGCAGTACTCGATCTTCGACTACCTCAGCATGCTGGGGGCCCTCGTGGGCGTCTCCATGCCCATCTTCTGGCTGGGGTTGGTCTTCATGCTGATCTTCGCCGTGAACCTGGGGTGGCTGCCGATCTCCGGACGGTTGAGCATCGGGGTGGATCTCGAGGTGATCACCAACTTCTACCTCCTGG
>JBFYWT010000196.1:0-4070 GCA_041310895.1 Desulfobacteraceae bacterium
CCCCGGTGGCGCTGGTCTCGCCCATGTTGCCGAACACCATGGCCACGATGCTGACCGCCGTGCCCAGGTCGTGCGCGATGCCCGCGGCGTTGCGGTAGTCCACGGCGCGCTTGCCGTTCCAACTCTCGAACACCGCCGCCGTCGCCATCCGCAGCTGCTCGTAAGGCTCGGAAGGAAAGTCGCGGTTGGACATCCGGCGAAAGATTTTTTTGAACTCCGCGATGACCTCCTGGAGTTGTTCGGCGCTCAGCTCCGAGTCGACTTTGACATTGGCCGCACGGCGGGCGCGGGAGAGCACTTCCTCGAAGGGTTCGTCCGCCAGACTCATCACCACGCAGCCGAACATCTGGATCAGCCGGCGATAGGAGTCGTAGACGAAGCGCGGGTTGGCGGTGAGTCCGATCATCCCCTGGCAGGTCTCCTCGTTCAGGCCGATGTTGAGCACGGTGTCCATCATCCCGGGCATCGAGAACTTGGCCCCGGAGCGGCAGGAGACGAGCAGCGGGTTGTGCGGATCGCCGAACCGGCGGCCGCTCAGGGACTCGATCTTTTCGAGGCCGCTGATGGCCTGGTCCCACATGCCCTCGGGGAAGGCCCCCCCGTGGGCGAGGTACTGGTTGCAGGCCTCGGTTGTGATCGTGAACCCCGGCGGGACCGGCACCCCGATCCGCACCATCTCCGCCAGGTTGGCCCCCTTGCCGCCGAGCAGGCCGCGCACCGCATCACGCGAAGCGCCGACATGGGCTTCGGCCTGGTCGAGCTGATCGAAGAGATACACCCATTTGTGTTCCATGCGTGGCTCCTTTTGAGAAGGTGAGTCCGGTGAAGCGGGGAAGGCGCCGGCCCACGGGAGATCCGGGAAAAGGTGCCGGGGAAGGAACCCCATGGGAGGAGTGCGCTCAGGCACCATCCTTACATCAAGACCCGCCGTGGAGTCAATTTCTTATCCGCCGAAAGGATTGAAGCAGACGCCGGGGTCGTGGTAGGGTTACCGTTGCCGTGCACATGACCTGCGACTGAAAGGAGACGCCGAATGGAATCCGCCTGGGAGAAGAGGCTTGCCTGTGCCAGCCGATGCCACCACTGCGGGAAGCCGCTGGGGGCGAAGGACCCGCGCATCCTCTCCGTGTTTGACCATGAGCCCATCTGCGCGGCCTGCAAACGGGTCGAGGAAAAACGCCCGGACTACGCCGACCGGTCGAAGCAGATGATCGCCGGGTGCATCGCCGAAACCGGCAGGCCCTTCGGCGAGCCGGCCGGCTATTGCTTTCATCACTTCTGCCCGTTCACTTGCAAGGAGTAAGCCCCGCCGGCAGCAACTCTCCGAAAGACGGAGGCGACCCGCGGCCGGTTTCGTCTTGCCTTGACAAGGAACGGGCTTGTTCCGTAGGATGCCGTTCGGGTGCGCGGTTTCGCCAGGGCGCGGCGATCGCGCGCGCGACCTCCCCTGAGCGTCCAACGGAACCGGAAAGGAGACTATTATGAAGGATGTCGTCATCACCGCGGCGTGCCGGACCGCCATCGGGAGCTTCGGCGGGACGCTGCGGGACTCGCATGTGACCAAAATCGCGAGCGTCGCCATGAAGGGTGCCATCGAACGCTCGGGGATCGACCCCGCCCGGATCGACGATGTGCGCTTCGGCTGCTGCCTGGAGCCCGTTGACAGCATGAACATGACCCGCATCGCGGCGCTGATGGCGGGAATCCCCGAATCGGTGACGGCCGTCACGGTCAACCGGGTCTGCATTTCGGGCATGGAGGCCGCCGTTTCGGGCATGGCCATGATCCAGGCCGGGATGGCCGATGTGGTCCTGGCGGGGGGTGCGGAGCACATGTCCGGGGCCGCCTATTCGGTCTTCAACGCCCGCTGGGGCTGTCGCCTGCAGGACCAGGAGTTCGTCGACAACATCATCCGCGGGCTGCACTGCGGCTCGCACCTGCTGCCGCATCCGGAGGCCGGCCCGGTGGACGCCTCCCAGCCGCCCCTCAGCCTGTTCAAGGGCAAGCCCTACATCATGGGCGCCACGGCGGAGTTCGTGGCCCAGTACAAGAAGATCGGCCGCGAGGCGATGGACGAGATCGCGCTGCGCAGCCACAACAACGTCGAGCGTGCAACGAAAAACGGGGATTTCCGGGAGGAGATCGTGCCGGTTCCGATCCCGCAGCGCAAAGGCGACCCGCTCATCTTCGACAAGGACGAGCATTTCCGGCCGGGCATCACTCTGGAGCAGCTGAAGAAGCTGCCGCCGGCCTTCGTGCCGCAGATCGGCAAGGTCACGGCCGGAAATTCCAGCGGCATCAACGACGGTGCGGCCGCCCTCCTGATCATGTCGGCCGACACGGCCAAGGAACTGGGCATCCGGCCGCTCGCCCGGATCAAGGCCGTCGGCCGGGGGGCCTGCCATCCGTCGGTGATGGGAATCTCGCCGGTACCAGCCGTCAAGCACCTGCTGGCACGCAGCGCGCTCGCGATCGCCGACTTCGAACTGATCGAGGTGAACGAAGCCTTCGCCGCCCAGTACCTGGCGGTCGAGAAGGAGCTCGGCCTGAACCGGGAGATCACCAACGTGAACGGCTCGGGCATCGGCCTCGGCCACCCGGTGGGCGCCACCGGCGCCCGCATCATCGTGACCCTGATCCATGCCATGAAGCAGCGCGGCAAGTCGCTCGGGCTCGCCACGCTGTGCGGCGGAGGGGGCGTTTCCATGGCGTGCGCCATTGAAATGGTGTAGAAGCGGTTTGATAACCCCGTCTAACGACCGGGGGCGGCGCCGCAGACCTCGCGAACGTGCTCACAACCTGAACAGGTTGCTCCGCTTTCGATTCGGCCTGCGCCTTGCCCGCGGCCGTGATCCGGGGTCCTGAAACCGCTTCCAGCGGTTGGATAACACCGTCCGACGACCGGGGGCGGCGGCGCAGACCTCGCGAACGTGCTCACAACCTGAACCGAAGGAGAGACCCATGACCACCATCCCACGGATGCTTCTGGTTGGCGCGGTGTGCCTGATCCTCGCGGCGGCCGCGGCGGCGGCAAATGACCTGGCCGAGGCCGACCGGCTCTTCGCTCTGGGCGGGCTCGAAAACTTTGAGAAGTCGATCCCGCTCTACACCCAGGCCGCGGCGCAGGACCCGGGCAATTTCGAGGCCCACTGGAAAGCCGCCCGCGCCCACCGCGAATATGCCCACGCGGCCAAGAAGCAGAACCTTGAGAGCTGGAAGAAGATCTGCGCCGAGCACGGCAAGATCGGCATGCAGCACGCTCAGAAGGCCATCGACCTTGAGCCCGGGAAACCCGACGGGCACTACTATTACGGGGTCAACGTCGGCATCTACTCGGACGGCGTGAGCATCGTGACGGCGCTCGCCGAGGGTCTCAAGGACAAGACCCAGGGGAGCTTCGAGAAGGCCTACGCGCTCGACAAGGCCTACAAGCAGGGCGGGCCCATGCTCTCCCTGGGGCGCTTCTGGTCCGTGCTGCCCTGGCCGATGCGCGACCGACAGAAGGGACTCGACTACTTCCGCGAGTACCAGAAAGCCGGCTACTTCGAGGCCAACATCGAAGCCCACCTCTTTCTCGCCGAGCTGCTGATCCAGATGGGCGGGGAGGAAAACAAGAAGGAGGCCCGCGGCTACCTGGACAAGGCCGCCCGGTCTTCGGACCCTTATTTCAGGGACTGGGCCGCCCGGCTCCTGGCGGAGCTCTCCTGATCGTTGCACCGCCCCCTGACATGGGCCGCGCTCCTCCTGGCGCTGGCCGCCGTGCTGCTGGCGGCGGCCTGGGCCGGCCGCGACCGGCTGCTCGCGCCGCCGATCGAGGCCCTGATCCGGGAGGTCCTGCGGAAGGAGGCCGGGCTTGAGGTCACGATCGACTCTCTTTCGGGCTCCTACTTCCGCGACATTGAGATCCGCGGCCTGAAGACGGTCCGGCCCACCGTCGCCGGCCCGGTCGCGGCTCTCGCCGTTCAGCGCATCCACCTCCGCTATCGCCTGCTTGCACTGCTTCAGGGGGTGGAGCCCTTTCTGGCCGCGGCCTCCATCGAGGTCGAATCCCCGCGCGTCGAGCTCGATCT
>JBFYWT010000215.1:0-4295 GCA_041310895.1 Desulfobacteraceae bacterium
TCCAGGCGTTTCTGGAACGCATCACCAACGGCCGCAAACCCCAGACCCGAAAAAATCCGCTTCGCCCAATGGACAAATGAGGGTCCGAGGCAAAATTCCGTAGAAGTGGTTTCATAACCCCATCTAACGGCTGGGGGAGGCGTTGCAGGCCTCTCGAACGTGCTCACAACCTATTAAGGTTGCTGCGCTTTTCGATTCGGCCGGCGCCTTGCCCGCAGCCGTGATCCGAGGTTGTGAAACCACTTCTAGAATGCCTAAAATTTAAAAGAGGTTCAGGGTTCACGGTTCACGGTTGATTTTGACTTTCAACTAAGTTGATTTTCTTTTGTGGGAGCGGCATCTTGCCGCGATCGTATCGTGGCTGGAAGCCACTCCCACAGTTCAAGCGACGAGTCAGAGTGCCGAGTCAGAGCAGAGGAAAGAGAGTAACGAGTGGGTGGTATTCTGTCTTTTCATACCCGTTCACGTTCACGTACCCGTGCCCGTACACGATTTCTTCCAACTACGATTAAACCGCCGTGTACGAGTACGTGTACCGC
The DNA here is from genome assembly GCA_041310895.1 of Desulfobacteraceae bacterium. Lineage (GTDB taxonomy): Bacteria > Desulfobacterota > Desulfobacteria > Desulfobacterales > SpSt-501 > SpSt-501. The sequence continues at coordinate 540 of JBFYWT010000215.1, forward strand.
TGCGCTGTGAATGTGTGCGCATTTTGACTCGTTACTCATCACTTTTTCATTTCCGACTCCGACTTCTATCCGTTCCTGATAGTATTCCACTGATTCAGGCAAGCGAGTGGCCAAAAGGCAGAAGTTTTTTTCTCATGTTTTTCCGGCCGGCCGATTGCTTCCGAAATGGCGGCGGGCGCCTCTTTTCCGTTATCTGCTTGAAATGAGTAGGATCTTGCTTGAGCCGCACCACGGGTCCCGCCTGTTGAAAGAGATGGCGCAATATTTGCTTCATCTCAAGAAGACATTGAGGCCGGTGTTTGAACTTTTTACCTCTGACTCCGTCACGGCATTCCGATCGTGAGCGATGACCCTGATCCCGTGAACCAGGCAGACATAGACAAGGGCGGGCGCCGAAGCGGTTTGGAGCGGCGGGCGTTTTCCTACACCCTGCACGTTCCCGAGCGCCGCAGCGGCAGCGACCGCCGTACACCCGAGGACCGGCGCAAAACGCCTCGGAAGATCCCGGACAACGGAAGCGTGAATCTTTAGGCCTCCGCCGCCGGGACGTGCCTGCCTCTGCCTTTCGGGAGACAATCGGCCTCCCGTGCAGGCAGGGTCTGCGGTCATGACAGCGCCCTTTCCGCAAGCCCTCCCTTTGCGGGCAGCTCCTCAACAAATCCTAAAAATTCACCAGTCTTGAAAACGCCGCAGGAGGCTGGTAAGGGGCTATCGAGTTCTAAAAAAAACAATGAACCGATGAGCACTCCTCCAGCAACAGGCGCCATACCCCTTGCGAACGCCGTCCAGCCGAAACCCAGGATCCGGGTCCGGATCTGGGACCAGATGGTGCTGGTCGGGCTCGGGCTGGCGCTTTTCTACACGGTGTTCGAGTCGGTCCTCTTCATTTTCATGCAGGTCGACGTCGATGTCATGCAGCGGATCTTCGGCCCCGGACTGAGCGCCGTCTACGGGCGGCTGACCATCCTGTGCCTGTTCGTCATCTTCGGCGCCCACGCCCAGTACACCATCAACCAGCGCCAGCATGCCGAAACCGCTCTCCGCGAAAGCGAAGAACGGTTTCGCCTCATCATCGAAACCGCTCCGGTCGGCTATTTCGAGCTCGACTTGGAGGGAGGGTTCACCTTTTTCAACGAGGCCGCTTTGGGGATCCTCGGGTTCGACCCGGACGAGATGCGGGGGATGAATCATCGCGCGGTCGTCGACGCGGCGGCCCACGGGAAACTGGAGACGGCTTTCGAGCAGGTGCGGAGCACCGGCACCACGGCGCGCTCGATCGAGTGGCTCCTGGTCCGCAAAGGCGGGGAAAAGCGCTTTGCGGAATCTTCGATTTCGCTGCTGCGGGACCGGCGCGGGCGGTCGGCGGGCTTCAGCGTTTTCCTCCGGGACATCACCGAGCGCCAGCGTTCGGAGGCCCTCCGCCGGGCGAAGCTGGCGGCCGAGGCGGCCAGCCGCACCAAGGGCGAGTTCCTGGCCAGCATGAGCCACGAGATCAGGACCCCGCTCAACGCCGTCATCGGTCTTGTGGACCTGATGCTCACATCCGACCTGCGTCCCGACCAGCAGGAGGACCTGGACGTGGTACGCTCATCGGCCTACGCGCTGCTCTCGATCATCAACAACATCCTGGATTTCTCCAAGATCGAGGCCGGACGCCTCGAGTTGGAGCGGGCTCCTTTCAGCCTCGAAACCTTCCTGGACGAAGCTCTCAAGATCATGGCCATGAAGGCGCATTCCAAGGGGGTGGAGCTCGCCTGGCGCCTTGCGTCCGACGCCCCCGACCGTCTGATCGGGGACCTGACCCGGCTGCGGCAGGTTCTGCTCAATCTGGTCGACAACGCGATCAAGTTCACGGCCAAGGGAGAGGTCGTCATCACCGTCCGTGTTCACGACCGGAGCGACTCCCAGGTCGTGCTCCGGTTCCTGGTAGCGGACACCGGCATCGGCATCGACCCGGGGAGGCAGGGCCGGATCTTCAAAGCCTACGACCAAGGGGACCCCTCGGTGGCCCGGCGCTACGGGGGTACGGGGCTGGGGCTGGCGGTCTGCGCCCAGCTGGTGAAACTGATGGGGGGCCGGATCGGCGTGCGCAGCCGGCCGGGGCAGGGCAGCTCCTTCGGCTTCACGGCCGTCTTCGGCCGGCAGCCCGCGGAGCCGCCGCCCGCGGTTCCTGCGGAGCTGGCAGGCAAGCGCGTGCTCGTGGTGGACGACAGCGACTCCGCCCGCCGCATCATCGGCGAGGCCTTGATCCGTGCCGGCATGGCAGCCGAGCCCGCGGATGGGGCTGAGCAGGCGCGGGTTCGACTCCGGTCCGGCGGCCCGCTGCCCGAGCTGGTGCTGGTCGATTCGGACATGCCCGGGACCGACGGCTTTGCCCTGGCCGCCGAGCTGCGGCGCGATGTGCCGGCCGTGCGGGTGGTGATGATGCTCACTTTCCCCCAGCTCAAGCGCAAGGCGGAGTGCACCGCCCTGGGGGTGAGCGCCACCCTGGTCAAGCCCGTCGGCTACCGCAGCCTGTACGATACCCTGACACGGGTGCTTGCCGCCGCCGTTGTGCCTGACGTTGCCGCTGCCGCCCCGGCGCCGGCCGCACGCCCCCGGCGCCTGAGGGTCCTGGTGGCCGAGGACACGGCCTTCAACCAGAAATTCATCCTGAGGCTGCTCGAGCGCTGGGGCCACGAGGCCGTTCTGGTGGGCGACGGGCGGCAGGCGGTCGATGCCTACACGGGCGGGACATTCGACCTGGTCCTGATGGACGTGCAGATGCCCGAAATGGACGGCCTCGAGGCGGCGCGCGCGATCCGCAGGATCAAAGGTGCCGGCGGCGGCCGCACGCCCATCATCGCCATGACGGCCCATGCCGTCCAGGGGGACCGCGAGCGCTGCCTGGAGTCCGGGATGGACGCCTACCTTTCAAAGCCCATCGACATGGATGCGCTGCGGCAGATGATCGACCGGCTTCTGCCGCCGGACGCGGCGGCCCCCGACCCCGACGGGGAGGATGCCCGGGGCGCTCCCGACCTGCTCCAGGCGTTCGGACACGACTGGGGCTTTTTCACGGAAGTGGTCGAGGTCTTCCGGGCGGACCACCCGAACCTGCTCTCCACGCTGAGGGGCGCGCTGACGTCAGCGGATGGGCCGGTCCTCATGCGGGCGGCCCACTCCCTGAAAGGAATGCTGCTCAACTTCCAGGACGAGCCGGCCGTCGCCGCGGCTCTGGCGCTGGAGCAGATGGGCCGGACCGGGGAGCTCTCCGGCGCCGGGCCGCTGATCGAGGATCTCGCCGCCGGCCTCGCGCGCCTGGACCGGGATTTGAGCGACCTCCTCGCCCGCGCCCCGGCCGGGAGTTGAGATCGTGGTGTTTTCAGGCGTTATGGGATATGTAAAAAAGGTGCACGGTGCACGGTGCACGGCACACGGCAGGGAAATAGGGGAAAGGAAGGGTGCACGGCGTACGGTGCACGGCGGGGAAATGAAAAAAGAAGGGTGCACGGCGCAGGGCAGGTGCTGTGAACCGTTTAACCCGGTTTTTCCGTGCGCCGTGAACCGTGCGCCGTGCACCGGTGTTCACCCAAAACTCAACAGCCTAAAAAGATGCAACAGGCCTGATAGCCTCAAGGAATCCCGTGCCAGCAGCCAAGAAAATACTTGTTGTCGACGATGACCGCGTGATCCTCACTTTCGCCGGGCGGCTGCTCGGGCGGGAGGGTCATGAGGTGAAGACGGCGGGGGACGGATTCGAGGCCCTGAACCTGC
>JBFYWT010000222.1:0-21347 GCA_041310895.1 Desulfobacteraceae bacterium
GGTCGTCTTTCACCGCGAACACCCTGCCTCCCAAGTCGCCGAAGTAGATCCGGCTGACGATCCCGTCGCCGTCGTGGTCGAAGCCGGCCACGTCGACGACCGAGTGCATCATCCCGAGCGTGGAATGGGTCGCCGGACTGAATTTGAGCCCGCTGATCAGGGCGCCGGTGGCCGCATTCACGCCGAATACCGCCCGACCCACGCTGTCGGTGGCAGCCGGCGCCGCGAGGTCCTGGTTGCCGTCGTCGTAGCCCCCGCCGAAGAGGAAGGCATCCACGGTCCCGGCCGTGACAGTGACGTTGCAGCCGGTCGTCGTCACGGTGGAGCCCGTGGCGACGACCACCTTGTCCGGCCGGCTCCAGGACTGGCCGAGCCGCTCGTAGTCGGAGGGCGAAGGCCCCAACACGTTCGGGCCGATACCGAAGAGATAGACCGGCGCGTTGTAGTCGGTCACATCGAGCGCCGTGTAAGAGTATCCGCCGCGGCGCGCACCGATGATCAGGACTTTCTGGCCGGCGCTGCCGTAGTAGACGCTCGGGGAGCCGTCGACGAAATAGTCATGGTCGGCGTCGCCCAACCGCTTCAATCGGTCGTGGTGCTCCGGGGGCACGAAACTCCAGAGCTCATCCCCAGTGTCGTCGTCGATGCAATGCAGGAGCCCGTCGTTGGCGCCGACATAGATGACGGTCTTGTCATCGGCGGTCGCCGGCAGTCCATCCGGACCCAAATAGGCAACCACCGCCGGCTCGGAGTGGATGATATCCCCAAAGCGGCCGCTGCGCACGGTGTCGAAGATGGCGGTGCGCTGGGCGGCGTCGATATCCAGCATCGCATTGGTTATGAGGCTGTTGGAGGATAGAAAGGCATTGTCGGAGTGGGCCAGGCCCTTGTTGGCGGTCCCGGCATAGGTGTATACTTTACGGGTGCCGGCTCCCTCGATCAAGAGATCCAGAACCTCGGCCGCCCCGCCCTTCTCCACCGCCGGCCCGTCAAAGCCGAGCGTCGTCCACCAGGACTGGGAGTTGTCCTTGATCAGCCCGTCGGGGGTGGTGGCCTCGTTGTTGAAAATGTCGTAGAGTTTGCCGCTGTTGTCCAGCCGGTAGCGCTTGATGTTCCCGATCCAGCGGCCGCTGTTCTGGGGCTTGAAGAAGCCAAGGTAGATCTTGTCCCCGGCATAGACCCGGTTCATGCGGCTGATGGGCACGACCGGCGCCACGTAACAGGCGTTCTTCTCGATGATGCTCGCCATGATCTGAGTGAAGGACTCCTTGAGCTCGGAGTAGTTTTCAGCCGTGAAATACTGCCCGCCCCCGGCGGCGGCGGTCTTGTAGAGCAGGGTCTGCTGGGTCTTGAAGCCGATCGTGAAGGTGACGATGTTCTGCTTGTCGAAGGTCGTGCCGTCGCCCATCTCCGGGTTGCAGTCTTTCTCGTAGAGGTACTTCGCAACATCCTCGAGGTAGCCCGACCCGTCGTTCGGGTAGTTCAGCTTGGCCGTGTCGTAGACCGCAATCCTATCGTCGTTGATATAGGCGCCGTTCCAGAGCCGGCTGTCACGGTCCTTGGTGGGCTCGCCGTCGGTCATGACGATGATGTAGTTCTTCTGGCAGCGCTCCTCCATGGGAGAAACGTAGTGGCCCCCGCTGTAGGTCCCGGAGGGAAATCCACTCGTGTTGAACCAGCTAGACTTCCCGGCGTAGTAGAGACCTGCCTCGACCAGGGTTTCGGCCAGCGGGGTCCAGCCGTTGGGGATGGCGCCGGCGACGGCGCTCATCAGAGCCAGGCGGTGGCTGTCGTTGTTGACGCTGTCGAGCGGGGCGATCAGCCGCCCGCCCTGCTCGGTATTGAAGACCATCATGCCGAAGCGCACATCGTTCGTCGTCGCGATCAGGTCGGTCAGCACCTGCTGGGCCACGCTGATGCGGCTCTGGAGCGCACCGACGCCGGAAGCGGAGTAATTTAAGTAGCGGCCGAGACGCAGATAACGTGTAGTCGACCCGCCGCAAGAAAAGGGCGAATAGCTGCGGATCAAGCCTTGTGTATACCCCTGGCTCAACAGATCGGATTTCATCCCGGAGCAGGCGAGGTTGTCCACGTTACCCGTAAAAAGCTCCCAACCGTATCTCCCGGTGGAAGAATTGTAGCGCGACGCATAGACCGCGTTGTTCGAATAGGTGCAGCTGCCGCAGGTGTAGGTTTGGGTGGGGTTGTAAGGGTCCCCCGGCACATCGGCGGTCGACATGGACCCCGATGTGTCGAAGATGATCAGGACATTGGGCTCGAGGTCCGGGTTGGTGACCGTTCCGTAGATCTCGGTGTCGTCGGCCCGCACGGGCCCGGAAAACAGCAGGGCCACCATGAGGGCTGCCAGATAATATCGTTTCATGCCGAAGCCTCCTTGAATGCCACGCAGTCGAAGGTCTTAGTACTTGTTGAACACCTTGTAGGCCCCGATCTGGACCTGGGTGTTCCCGGTGGCCGAGGTGGCCGTGACCCCATAGCGGCGCACCTCGAAGTATTTCAGGCTGAAGCCCGACCCGGAGGGCGGCGAGGCAATATGCGGCTGATCCGGAAGATGATTGGCTGCCGCACTGAGCGCGTTGGCGAGCGCTGTCGGTGTCGTCCCGGTCGTAATGCAGCGCACCTCCAGATTCGCCACGGGGGTGTTGCTCGAGTCGTTCAACTGCACGGTATGGAAAGCGGCCTGGGGCCCTGCCAGGAGAAAGGCGTCCGTCAGCCACTGGGTGCGGCCGGTGTCGAAATTCTCTATGGCCTCGATCACCCCGCCCTCGGCGCTGTAGAATTCCCGGGTCAGCTCCTGCTCGTTGCGGACGACGTGCATCTCGGTGTTGGAGGTCCACAAGGCGAGAACCCCTGCCAAAAGCAGAATGGCCGACATCAGGATGGAGGCGCCGAGCACGAATCCGTCTTCATTCCCGATGATTTTTTTGAGCGTCTGAATCATGTATTTTTCCTTGAAGCCCTCACCGCCCATGGGCGCCAGCGCCTACAGGTTGCGGCAGCGCACCCGCGTCGAATATTCCCGGGTGACGCTCTGACCGCGCCCGGCGGGCCGGTTCAGGTTGAGTGTGATCTCTATGGTGCGGATCGCCGTCAACTCGGCCGCGTCGTCGATCGGAAAGGGGATCAAGACATCCCCGGCATCAAAATATCGAAAGTCGAGCACGGCCACATCATCCAGCAGCACCTCAGTGCCCAAGTGATTGGTCTGCCGCAGCGCAGTCCCGTTGAGCTCATAGGTGATCCGCTCGAAATCGGCGGCGGAATCCACTATCCCGTCGAAATTGACATCGGCCGAGAAACGCAACCGACCCGCTTCGGCCACTTCGATCCCCGACGGAGCGGTTCCGAGGGGGTTCAACCCGGCCAGGCGGATGTCCTGGACCATCATCTCGACCGCGTTGCGGACGCTCTGCTGGGAGCCCGCCTTCACGTTTTCAGCCGCATAGGAGCGGTTGAGCCGGTCGAAGCCGGCGTAGACCGCACCAAAGAGAATCGCGATGGTACCCATCACGAGCAACATCTCGATCATGGAAAAGCCGGCCTGCCCCATCAGCCTCCGCGTGGCAGGGCCGCGCGCCATTCCCGGATAGGAGACCGGACTCATACGCCGCCTCCCTGGGTGCTCGATGAAATCTCGACGCTGCGCGCACGGCCCAAGCGCTCCCACTGGACCCGCACGGTGATATTGCGTGCCCCATCGCCCAGGTTCGAGATCTCCCAGCTGCGCGAGTAGATTCCTCCGTTGGCCCCGTCAGGCCTAATGGGGTTCATGGGGTCGGGATGCGATCCGACGAGCAGCAACGAGACGTCTTGACTCTTCAGCATCTCAATCTGGGTTTTGGCCAGCATGCTGGCCTGGGTGTAAATGTTGCCGTTGGTGTTGTTGCGGGTCGAGCTGAACTGCATCGAGACGGCGGCCATCATGCCGATCGCCAGGATCGCCATCGCGATCATCAGCTCGATGAAGGTGAAACCGTTCTGACCCAACCGTTGGTTTTTCATCGCCCCTCTCCTCGAGTTCTCACTGGATCCACACCCGGCCCAGCCGGTTCAGGTGAACCGCCCTGCGCCCGGCGGTGTTCTCGACCGGGATGAGGGCCTCCGCGGCCAGATCGGCTGGAATTCCGCGACCGGTGAAGCGCACGCGGTTGTTCGCCAAGTTTAGCTCCGCCAGATGCACGGTTACGCCGGAAGGCAATGGCCGGTCCTGGACGAGCCGCTCCGTGCCGTTGCGCACCCAGTCCCCGGCCGTACCGGCGCCCGCCCCGTTGTCGACGAATATGCTGTAGCCGCCGGCGGTGAACTGAACGGCCACGAAGGCATTTTCACGCATGGCCCGGATCTTGGCCGTCTCGATATCGGCCATCAGGTTGATGGCTGCACCCCGCAGGCGGTGGCCCGAGAGCCAGCCGAGAAACGAGGGCATGGTGATGCTTGCCAGGACCGCGATCATCGCCAGGGTGACTGCCACTTCCAATGCCGTAAAACCGGAGTCGCGTCGCATGATTAAAACACTCCCACTCTGATTTGCCGATTGGTTGATACAAATCCTGTGCCATGCGTCAGCCCTACTGGCATCTCCTGGACCTTGGGATCCAATCGTCACTGCCGGCACGCGATTAACATTTTGAAATAACTTTAATAATTTATTATCTTGGCAAGAAAAGCCGGAATCCGGAGGGGAAGGCTGAAACAAGCCGCAGCGACTGCCGTCAGCCGTTTCGTCCGCAGAGAGTATTAGCTTTATTTAGAGCACCTTAAAAGTTTTGATACCGGTCAAAAAAATAAGGGGAGGTAAAGCTAACCGACTCTTCAAGGAAGGGGAGATCATGGTTGCGGCAAATTACAACAACGGAATTCGCGTTACCGGATCGACAGGGGGCGGCAAGGCCGATCGACCTGCGACAAGCCGTACCGGCCGCAAGCACCCTGAGCGCCGGATCAGGCCGCACGCATATAGTCCACCCCGTTTTTCAAGAGGCGCACTCCGACGGTTTCGCCCGGTTCGAGGGGTTGGCCAGAGCGCCGCAAACACTCCCGCTCCCGCGTCCAGTCGGGGTGGTTGGTCCAGTCATTGAATGCCTCGGGGTGGGGCATCAACCCGAAGACCCGGCCGGTGGGGTCGCAGATTCCGGCGATATCTCCCACCGCGCCGTTCGGGTTATGGGGAAAGCGGCCTGCGGCCGGGCTGCCGTCCGCAAGCGCGTAGCGCAGGACCACCTGGTTCGCACGGGTCAATCTCTGGATGACGGCCTCATCGGCGTAGAGCCGGCCTTCACCGTGGCGCACGGGGAAGTCGGCCCGGTCGATGCCCCGGGTGAAGACACAGGGCGAGTCCGGGTTCACCTGCAGGCACACCCACTGGTTGCGAAAATTGCCGCAGGCGTTGCTGATCAAGGCAACCGACCGCGTGTGGTAGTCGCCGTCGAACCCGGGCAGGAGCCCTACATTGACCAGGGCCTGAAACCCGTTGCAGATACCCAGAACAAGCCGACCCTTGGCGACGAATTCCACCAACCGCTCGCCCAGGTAGGTCTTCAGGCGCACGGCCTGGATGACGCCGGCCCCGTGGTCGTCCCCCCATCCGAATCCGCCGATGAAGACCAGAATCTGGTAATCTTCGAGGCGCGCCTCGCCGTCGATCAGGGCGTTGATATGGACGCGATGGGCGGACGCACCCGCCCGCGTGAAGGCGTAGGCCGTCTCGTGGTCGCAGTTCAGGCCGTAACCGGTCAAAACCAGCACCTTCACCTCAGCCATATTGCGTGACCTCCCCGTGCGCTTTGATCGTGGTCTCCCCGGCCGGCTGAAATGTTACACCAGATCGCCGAAGGGTCTTTTCCACGCGGCCTTCAAATCGGAGACCGCTGCCGAAACGAGGGTCCGCCCGTCAAGCCCCGTTGCCTGAAGCACCGGTTCCGCCGTGACCTCCCCGATGCGGGCACAGGCAAGACCCTGAAAAAGAGATTCGAATTCAGAGCGCCCGGCGGGCGCGACGGTCACGATGAGCCGACCGGGCGACTCGGAAAAAAGAAGGGTATCGACTCGCGCCGCACCTTCCGCGGGCACCCGGCGGAGGTCGGCCCGGATCCCCCGGTTGCCCCCCATCGCCGCCAGGGCCAGGTGGACCCCCAGCCCGCCGCGGTAGACTCCGTGGATGGAGGCGGCGATGCCCGCCTCAACGGCCCGGCCGAGGGCGCGATAGGCCGGGATGAATTCCGCGGCGCGGACCTGCGGAACGTTCAGCCCGACATACCCGTGGTGCGCGTAGTATTCCGACCCGCCGAGCTCGTTGCGCGTCACGCCGATCACGTAGACCAGGTCGCCGGGTTCCTTGACGTCCATGCTGGTGCAACGGCCGATGTCAGGTACAACCGAAATCGCCGCAAACTGCATGGTCTCCGGCGCCGAAACCTTGTGCGTCTCCCCATAACGCCCCGCCAGGTGCCCGTCCACGTACATGCTGTCCTTGCCCGAGAGAAGCGGGATCCCGTAAGCGAGGCAGATGTCCTTGAGCGCCCAGCAGGCGCGCACCAGCTGCGCGGCCTTGAACTTGCCGTCGGGATTGGCCGCGGGGTGGTACTGGATGTTCGGCCAGCAGAAATTGTCCACCCCGCCGATGTGGTCGAGATCCCCGCCCACGGCCAGGACCCGGCGAACGGCCTCGTCGATGCCGCAGGCCGTCATGGCGTAGGCATCGATCGCCGAATAGGCCGGGAGCAGCGCCTGGGCGAAGGCCAGCCCGCGCCGGGAGCCGAGCACCGGCCTCAAGACCGCCGCGTCGCTCGCCACGTCGCGGTCGGCTCCCACCAGGGGCTTGATGACGCTCGTCCCCTGCACCTCGTGGTCGTACTGGCGCGTGATCCACTCGGTCGAACAGATGTTGGGCCGCGCCAGCATATCCGCCAGCAGGCGGCCCACGTCCGCCGGCGGGCTCAGCACCGGCTCGAGCCGCCCGCGCCGCTCGGGGGGGGTCCACTCGGCGTCGAACTCCCACTGCGGAAAGCCGGAGGCGAGGAAGTCCATGTCGACCCAGGCGCAGGTCTTCCCGGCGTGGGTCAGATGCAGCTTGCCCGAGTCGGTGTAGCGGCCGATGACCGTGCTTTCCACCGCGTGCCGGCGCGAAAGGGCCATGAAACGCTCGGCGTCCTCGGCCCGGATAGCCACCGTCATGCGCTCCTGGGATTCGGAGACCCAGATCTCCCAGGGGTCCAGGCCCTCGTACTTCAGGGGAACCCGGGCCAGATCGACCTCGGCCCCGTTCGAAAACCGCGCCGACTCCCCGACCGAGGAGGAGAGTCCCCCGCCGCCGTTGTCGGTGATATATTGGATCAGCCCCTCGTCGCGCGCCTCGAGCAGGAAATCGTGCATCTTTTTCTGGGTGTAGGGGTCGCCGATCTGAACGTGTCCGGCCGGGGTGTGCTCGGAAAAAACCTCCGATGAGGCCGTAACACCGTGGATCCCGTCCTTGCCCACCCGGCCGCCGCACATCACGACCAGGTCTCCGGGGTGGGTGCGCTTTTCCTCGGCAGGCCGTCCCTGAATCCGGGCGGGCATGATGCCGACCGCCGTCACGAAAACCAGGCACTTGCCCATGTAGCCGGGGTGAAAGAGCACCTGCCCGAAGGCCGTCGGGATTCCGCTCTTGTTGCCGCCGTCGCGCACCCCTTCGATCACCCCGTCCAGCAGCCGCCGCGGGTGCAACCGGGGCTTGAGCGGACCCACGTAGTCCCGATGGCCGACGCAGAACCCCCAGCCGCCCATGACGAGCTTGGAGCCCTTGCCGGTGCCCAGAGGGTCACGGTAGACTCCGACGATCCCGGTGATGGCCCCGCCGTAGGCCTCCATGTTGGAGGGGGAGTTGTGGGTCTCCCCGGTGATGACGTAATAGGTATCGTCGTCGAGCCGTCCGGCCCCGGCATTGTCCCAGAGCACGGAGACCACCCAGGGTTTGCGTTGGGCGAGCTCCAGGGTCGGGGCCTCGATGCAGGTCTTGAAAAGATTATCCACGATCTCGCTTGTGCCGGTGGCGAGATCGCGGTAGCGGAAAAGGCCGCGGAAGGTGTTGTGGTTGCAGTGATCGCTGCGAGCCTGGGAGACGTATTCGAGCTCGACGTCGGTAGGATCGGATAGTCCCAGCGCCGCGCGCGACGCCCGCACCCGGGGATCGGAAAAATAAGCCCGGATCACGGGAATGTCGTTCGGATTAAGCGCAAGGTTGCGCTCCCGGCTGATGCGGCTGAGCACCTCGTCGCTGTCGCACGGGATGTGCGCGACCGCCGCCGTGTGGTCCAGCCGCACCCGGGGGATGACGATGCCGATCCCGGCCGCAGGGTCCCACTCCTCTCGGGAGTATACCCGCCACTGCTGGATGATCTCGTTCGCCAGGAGCTCGCCGCCGATGGCCTCGATTTGCACGCGCGTCAGGCCGCTCCCGCTCACAGCGTAGCGCCGGGAGGTGTAGACGGCCTCTCCGGCCCCCAGACGAATCCCGAGCAGATCCTCGATCGCCTCAACCGCGGTGGCGCCCGGGTTGTCGCGGACCCCCGGCCGGTACCCGACCCAGATGACCCAGTCGGCCACAATAGCAAGCGGCTGGTAGGAGGAGAGCTGGGTTACGGGGTTGGTGAAGATCCCGGTTTGGACGGCCGCTAACTGGGGCGCACTCAAGGCGGCGTCGATGGTCAGGATATGCACGGTGCGGATGCGGCTGGTCTCGATGCCGAAATAGGCCTTGGCCTTCTTGCGGATCCCCTCCCCTTCGGGATCGACCAGGTGCTCCTTCAGGCTGATCTCGAGTCGTGCCGCCATGGCGCCTCCTCACCTCAACTGAAGAAAAGCCGGGTGATGTCGTTGTAGAACACCAGAATCATCAGCATGATCAGGACCACCATCCCGACCTGCTGGGCGATCTCGCGCACCTTGGTGCTCACCGGGCGCCCCTTGATGGCCTCGATCAGGAAAAAGAGGAGGTGGCCGCCGTCCAGCACCGGAATCGGCAAGAGGTTGATGACCGCGAGGTTCACGCTGATCACCGCGATGAACTGAAACAGGCTGCTGATACCCGCCTTGGCCTGGTCGCCCGCCATCTGGGCGATCATGATCGGGCCGCCGACCGTGTCGAAGGAGATGTCCCCCGTGATCATCTTGGCCACGATCACCACCATCAGCTCCCCGATCGCGTAGGTCTGGCGCAGGCTCTGGAACACCGCCTCGAAAAAGCCGAGCTTGCGGGTCAGGACCTCGCCGGCGCTGGAGACTCCGATCACATGGCGCTGGATCTCCTCCCCCAAAAGGTTCTTGGCGGTCAGCCGCTCGGGGGCCGCCCGCAGGACCGTCTCCCCTTCGGGCCGGGCCACGGTGATGGCAAGCTCCCGTCCGCCGCTATGGTTGATCCGGTCGGCCATCTCTTCCCAGCTGGTGATCGGGACCCCGTCGATGGCCGTGACCCGATCCCCTTTCACAAAGCCGGCGGCCGCAGCGGGGGAGCCCTCCTTGATCGTGCCGATGGTCGGCGTAAGGATCATGGTCCCGGCAAAGAACCCGATCACGAAAAAAATGATCACCGCCAGGATGATGTTGAAGAGCGGGCCGGCGAAGACGATCAGCATCCGCTGCAGGACGCTCTTGTGGGTGAAGGATAGGGGGATCAGGGCGGGGTCCATCTCCTCGTCGGGCTCCTCGCCGACCATCTTCACGTAGCCGCCGAGCGGAATCAGCGACAGGCGGTAGTCGGTGAGGCCGATCCGCCGGCCGAAAAGGCGCGGACCGAAGCCGAGCGAAAACTTCTCCACCCCCACCCCGAAGAGCCGGGCGACGATAAAGTGCCCGAACTCGTGGAAAAAAATGAGAATGCCCAGGACGATCAGAAATGCGGCAGCACTGTTTCCCATCGTGACTACAATCTATCCTTTCTTGATGACTGCGCCGGAAGCACGATTTCGGCGTTGCACTTCATCTCGTCGCCGCTGCGGCGTTCTTGAAGTACGCCTCGCGGCACGAGATTCGTACGCCTTGAACTTGGGCTTCCGGCGCAGTCATCGCGGCCGGTGAGTTTGAAGAGCACATCTATATTCATCTGACCTGTTGGCGGCGGGGCTCTCTTCTATCGATCCACGCCCGCGCGGCGCCGCGAGCCCAGCGGTCGGCCGCGAGAATCTCGCCCAGCTCCGGCTCTGCCACCGGCGTGTGCCGCTCGAGGACATGGGCGATCAGGCTGGCAATATCGGTGAACCCGATGCGCGTTTCTAAAAAAGCCGCTACACCTGCCTCGTTCGCGGCGTTGAGCACCGCCGGCATCGTGCCGCCGACGCGGCCGGCCTTGAAGGCGAGGTGGAGGCAGGGAAACCGCTCGACGTCCGGCTCCTGGAATGTGAGGGCCAAGGGGCCTGAAAAAGCCGGCAGCGGCAGGCCGAGCGGCAGGCGTTCGGGGTATGACAGCGCATAAGCGATCGCACTCTTCATGTCCGGAACCCCCAACTGGGCGATCACCGACCCGTCGCGAAACGCCACCATGGAGTGGACGATGCTCTGCGGGTGCACCACCACCCGGATCTTCTCCTGAGGAACGTTAAACAGCCAGCACGCCTCGAGCACCTCGAGCCCCTTGTTCATCAGGGTGGCCGAATCCACGGTGATCTTGGCCCCCATCGACCAATTGGGGTGCCGGAGAGTCTCCTCGCGCGTGATGGCTGCGAAGGTAGCCCCGGGTCGGTTCAGGAAGGGCCCCCCGGAGGCCGTGAGCAGAATCTGCTCCAGCGCCTCGCGCCGCTGTCCGAGCAAACACTGAAAAATCGCGCTGTGCTCGCTGTCCACCGGGAGAATCAAAACCCCCTTCTCCGCGGCGCGTGCGGTGACGAGCGCCCCGGCCATGACGAGGGTTTCCTTGTTCGCCAGGGCGACGGTCTTCCCGGCATCGATGGCGGCCAGGGTCGGGAGAAGCCCCGCCGCCCCCACGATGGCCGAAAGCGTCACCTGGGCCGACTCCCAGGCGGCCACGGCGCAAACTCCCTCCGCGCCCACCAGGATCCGCGTGCGGGCCTGGGGTCCAAGGAGCGTGACAAGCTCCGCCGCACAGCCCGGATCGCTCACCGCGGCCGCCTCGGGCGCGAAGCGGCGGATCTGCTCCGCCATCAGCCCCACGTTGCGGCCGGCCGCCAGGGCCTTCACGCAAAAGCGCTCCGGAAACTCGCCTGCAACGGCCAACGCCTTCCGGCCGATCGACCCGGTGGACCCCAGTATGGAGAGTCCTCTCATGGGCCGATGCCCCCCATCCGGAACAGATACGCCACCGGCGCGGCGAAAAGAAGGGCGTCGATCCGGTCGAGAACGCCGCCGTGCCCCGGCAGGATCCCGCCGGAATCCTTGACGTTGGAAACCCGCTTGAGCTGGGACTCGAAGAGGTCGCCGACCTGCCCCATGATGCCCGCGGCGAGGGCGAAGAGCACGCACGCGCCCCAGCCCAGTGCGGGCAGAAATATCCATTTGCCGACGAGGGCCACCACCAGGTTGGCGGCCAGGCCGGCGGCCGCCCCCTCCACCGTCTTGCCCGGGCTGATGGCGGGGCTCAACTTGTGCCGGCCCCAGGCCGTACCGGCGTAAAGGGCGGCCGTGTCGCCGGCGAAGATCACCGCGCAGAGGAGGAACACCCACGTGGTCCCTTCCGGCGAGCGCCTGAGCAGGAGCAGGAGCGACAAGGGCAAGGGGATGTAACAGAACCCCTGGATCTGCTTGGCCACGAGCTCCAGCACGGAACGGTCGGAGGTAAACCGGAAAACGGAAATGAGCCCGCAGGCCAGCACGTTGAGCGCAGCCACGAGGGCGATGAGGTCCGGCCGGCCGCTGTGGGCCGCGCCGATCAGGCCGATCCCGAATCCGTACCCGGCGAGAAGCAGGGGATCGGTCAGGACGCGGGTGCCGGGCGGGCAGGTGATACGGAAATATTCCCACTGGCAGACGAGGCAGGCGAGCGCCACCAGGCCGGCCAGCACGACCCCGCCCCACACCACGCAGAGGATGAGGACCACCAGGCCGACCAGGCCTGTAACCCAGCGTTTCAGATGTGCCTGGCGGTCGGCCATGAAACGATCACCCCCATCGGCGCCCGTAGGGGCTCAGACCCGTCCGAAGCGCCGCTCGCGCAGTTGAAATTCGTCGAGAATCCGCAGAAACGGCTCCCGGCCGAAATCCGGCCACAGGGTCGGCGTAACGAAGATTTCGGCGTACGCCACCTGCCAGAGCAGGAAGTTGCTGATGCGCATGTCCCCGCCGGTGCGAATGAGGATATCCGGGTCGGGGATGCCCCGGGTGTCAAGGTGGCCGGCGAGCGTCTCCTCCGTGATGGACTCCGGGTCTAAATTGCCGGTCTGCACCCGGCGGGCGATGGCGCGTGCCGCCCGCGTGATCTCGTCCCTCCCCCCGTAGCTCAACGCCAGGTTGAGTTGGAGCGCCGTGTGGCGGGCGGTTTGCTCCATGAGCCGGCGCAGCGCCGCCTGCAGGTCCGCGGGCAGCCGCTCGAGCGTGCCGATGACATGCAGGCGGATGTTATTGCCGATCATCTCCGCCCCTTCGGAGTCCACGAAACGCCGCAGCAGCCCCATCAGCGCATCGATTTCCATCTGGGGCCGCTGCCAGTTCTCCGTGGAGAAGGCATAAAGCGTCAGAAAGGGTATTCCCAGCTCACGGCAGGTGCGCACCACCGCCCGCACCGCCTCCGCGCCCTTTTCGTGGCCGAAGATTCGAGACAGCAACCGCTTCTGTGCCCAGCGGCCGTTGCCGTCCATGATGATGGCGACGTGCCGGGGAAGCGTTAGGGGGGTGACCGACTCCCCGGAAGACTGGCTAAAACTCAAGGATTTCTTTCTCTTTTTCTTTGTAGCACGCGTCGATCAACTGGATCTGGTCGTCGGTGATCTTCTGGATCCTCTCCTGGGACCGGAACGCGTCGTCCTCGGCGATCTCGCCTTCCTTTTTCATCTCCTTGACGAGCTCGTTCGCATCCCGGCGAATGTTGCGCACCGAGACCTTGTATTCCTCGCAGATCTTGTTGACGACCTTGACCAACTCCTTGCGGCGCTGTTCGGTCAGGGGGGGGATGGCGATGCGCACGATCTTCCCGTCGCTCGAAGGCGTGAGGCCGAGGTCCGATTTGAGAATGGCCTTCTCGATCTCCTTGATGACGGTGGCATCCCAGGGCTGGATCGTCAGCAAGCGGCTTTCGGGGGCGGCGAGGGTCGCCAGTTGGTTGAGCGGCGTCAGGGTGCCGTAGTAATCGACCTTGATGCCGTCGAGAAGCGACAGGGACGCCCGGCCCGTTCGGACCCGTTTGAGATCCTTTTTGAGGGCGGCGATCACTTTTTCCATGTTCTCGCGGGTGTCCTGGTAGACCGACTCGATCATGAGGTCCTCCTCTGAGCTCGCGTCACCTCAACGGTGGCGAAGGTCGTCTCTCAGCCCGGCGCCACCTGCTGCCAGCGCCGGGCCTCGCCGCCCGTCAGGTCGTGATGCGGGTGCCGACATCGCCCCCGCAGACCACACGGCGGATGTTGCCCTTTTTCTTCAGGCGGAACACCGCCAGCGGCAGGTCATTGTCCATGGCCAGGGAAATGGCAGTCATGTCCATCACCTTGAGTTGCCGCTCCAGCACCTCCATGTAGCTCACCCGCTTGAGCAGCACGGCGTCGGGGTGGGTCATCGGGTCCGCATCGTAGAGGCCGTCCACCTTGGTGGCCTTGAGCAGCATCTCGGCGTGGACCTCTTGTCCC
This sequence comes from Desulfobacteraceae bacterium, assembly GCA_041310895.1. GTDB lineage: Bacteria > Desulfobacterota > Desulfobacteria > Desulfobacterales > SpSt-501 > SpSt-501. The sequence goes on from JBFYWT010000222.1 coordinate 13,785, forward strand.
CTTAACACCGCCGCGGTATCGGTGGTGAAATACGGGTTTCCGGTTCCGGCGGCAAAGATCACCACCCGCCCCTTTTCCAGGTGCCGGATGGCCCGGCGCAGGATGTAGGGTTCGGCCACCTGGTGCACGGCAATGGCGCTCTGCACCCGGGTCTGGATCCCCTGTTTTTCGAGGGCGTCCTGCAGGGCGATACTGTTGATGATCGTCGCCAGCATGCCCATGTGGTCGGCGGCGGTGCGGTCCATACCGTAGGAACTGGCAGCGATCCCGCGGAAGATGTTTCCGCCGCCCACGACGATGGCCGTCTGAACGCCGAGCTCAACGATCGAGCGCACCTCCTCGGCCACGAACCGGATCATGTCCGGGCTGATCCCCATCTCCTGATCGCCCATCAAGGCTTCACCGCTGATCTTGACGACCACTCGCCGGCACTGGGGTTGGCACACGGAGTCTACTCCCCGACCTGGTAGCGGACGAACCGTTTAATGGAGATGTTCTCCCCGATCTTCGCGATCAACTCGTTGAGAAGGTCGGCGACGCGGATGTCCGGGTTGCGCACGTAGGGTTGGTTCATGAGACAGCTGTCTTCGAAAAACTTCTTGAGCTTGCCCTCGACGATCTTCTCGATCACCTTTTCCGGCTTGCCGGTCTCCCGGGCCTGAGCCGTGTAGATCTCCTTCTCCTTGGCGACCACCGCATCGGAAATGTCTTCGGGCTTGACCCCCAGGGGGCTCGACGCCGCAATGTGCATGGCGATGTTGCGCGCAAACTCCTGGAAGGCGTCGTTCTTGGCCACGAAATCGCTTTCGCAGTTGATTTCGACCATGACCCCGAGCTTCCCGCCCATATGGATGTAACTCGCGATGGTGCCCTCGCTCGTGGCCCGGCCGGCGCGTTTCTGAGCCGTGGCGAGCCCCTTCTTGCGCAGGACATCGACCGCCTGGACCATGTCCCCGCCGGAGGCCGCCAACGCCTCCTTGCAGTCCATCATCCCGGCGCCGGTTTTTTCCCGCAATTCCTTGACGAGTTTTGCGCTGATCTCGGCCATCATGCCCCTCCCGTCGTTGCCGGCGCTTCGGAATCGAGTCCCGCCGCCGGCCCTTCGGCCGCAACCGGCTCGGCCGCCGGCACCCGCCGGATGACCTCCACCACCGGCCCCCCCGTGCCGTCGGAAATCACCTTGCGCTCACCGGGTTTGAGCTCGGCGGCGCCGGGGATCGGCTGAGGCTCCTCGGCCGGGGCCTTGTCGGTATCGGCCTGCATCCGTTCCGCCCACTTCTGATGCCCTGCGATGCAGGCATCGGCGATGCGCGAGGTGAGCAGGCGGATGGCGCGGATGGCGTCATCGTTGCCGGGGACCGGATAGTCGATGACATCCGGGTCGCAGTTGGTGTCGACGATGGCGACGATCGGAATGTTGAGCCGACGGCCTTCGCTCACGGCGATCGCCTCGTTCTTGGGGTCGACGACGAAAATCACCCCGGGCAGCTGCGCCATCGACCGGATCCCGCCGAGGTTGGCGTCCAGCTTCTCACGCTCTTTCGCGAGCTTCAAGCGCTCCTTTTTGGGGAAGAGATTGATGGTGCCGTCGTTGTGGATGGTGTTGAGGTAGTTCAACCGCTCGATACTCTTACGGATGGTCTGAAAATTGGTCAGCATCCCGCCCAGCCAGCGGTTGTGCACGTAGAACATCTCGCAACGATTGGCCTCCTCGTAGATGGAGTCCCGCGCCTGCTTCTTGGTGCCGACAAAGAGCACCGGCCGGCCGTTGGCGGTCGTATCGACGACGAAGTCATAGGCGGTCTTGAACATCTTGACCGTCTTCTGCAGGTCGACGATGTAGATCCCGTTGCGCGCCCCGAAGATGTAAGGTTTCATCTTCGGGTTCCAGCGTTTGGTCTGGTGGCCGAAATGAACCCCGGCTTCCAGAAGCTCCTTCATGGTGACATAGGCCATTTTCGTGTTCCCCTTTCGTTTGGTTTTTCCGCCGCCGCCCTCAGTCCCGCTGCCGACCCCCCATCGGGGGCACCCGGAGCGGATCGGGCCGCGTGTGGGATTGGGTCATCAACCGCCGAAGCGGCCTTTTTGAAACAGAGTCTTTTACCAAAGATTTCAGTATCCCGCAATCTTTTTTTTGGTCATGACCATCACCCGTTCCCGGCCGGCGAGATCCATGATGCAGCGCACCTCATCGTAAGCCCCGGCGGCTTCGGCCAGCGCCGCTACCGCCGCCCGCTGCCCGGCGCCGATTTCAAGCAGGAGCTGCCCGCCGCAGGATAGATACCAGCAGGCGCCGGTGAGGATGATCCGCAGGCTGCTGAGGCCGTCCTCCCCGCCGTCGAGGGCCAGCCGCGGCTCGTAGCGGGCGATCTCGGGCGGCAACCCGGAGAGCTCCCCGCGGGCGATGTAGGGCGGATTGGAGACGATCAGCTCGAACGACGCGGCAGCCGGGCGGAGCGCCTCCAGCCAGTCCGCGGCAAAAAATACCACCTGCCCGCCCAGCCCGGCGGCGAGCGCATTGCGGCGCGCCGTGGTCAGGGCGACGGTCGACGCGTCGGAAGCGAAGTAGCGGTGCTGCGGCGCCGCACTCGCCAGGGCAAGAACGATGGCCCCCGAGCCGGTGCCGAGGTCAAGCACGCGTGCCGGACGTCCCTGCGGACGTGCGGCCAGGCGCGCCAGCGCGGCCTCCACCAGGCACTCGGTCTCCGGCCGCGGGATCAGCACCTGCGGGCCGACCTCGAGGTCCAGGGTCCAGAAGCCCTTGCGCCCCAGGATGTAGGCCACCGGTTCGCGCCGCAGCCGCCGACGGATCAGCTCCCGGAAGGCCGCCCGTTCGGCCGGCGCCAGCGGCTGGTCGTAGCGCATGTAGAGCTGCACCCGCTCCAGCCCCAACACGTGTGCCAGAAGGAGCTCCGCCGCCGACCGCGGGCTGTCGATCCCCCGCTCTTTCAAAAACGCGGACGCGCTGTGGATCAACCGCAGGATGGTCCACGGCTCATCCGCGGGCGGAGAGGGAGTCGGCATGCTGCAGGGCCTGGGCCTGATAGTGGGTGATGAGCCCGTCGATGAGCTCCTGAAGCGCACCCTGCATCACGGCCTCGAGCTTGTAGAGGGTCAGGCCGATCCGGTGGTCGGTGACCCGGCTCTGGGGGAAATTGTAGGTCCGGATGCGCCCGCTGCGATCCCCGGTGCCGACCTGACTCTTGCGCTCCTCGGAGCGCTGACGCTCCTGCTCCTGGGTCTTGATGTCGAGCAGTCTTGCCCGCAGCACCTTCAGGGCCTTGTTCTTGTTCTTGAGCTGGGACTTCTCATCCTGGCAGGTGACCACAAGCCCCGTCGGCAGATGGGTAACCCGCACGGCCGAGTCGGTGGTGTTGACGCTCTGCCCCCCGGGACCCGCGGAGCGGTAGACGTCGATGCGCAGGTCATTGGGATTGATCTCCACCTCGACCTCTTCGGCTTCGGGCAGAACCGCCACGGTAACGGCCGAGGTGTGAATCCGTCCCTGGGTCTCGGTTACCGGCACGCGCTGGACGCGGTGGGTGCCGCTCTCGTACTTGAGTACGCTGTAGGCCCCCTTGCCCTGGATCATGGCGATGATTTCCTTAAGCCCGCCGACGCCGGTGAGATGCTGGGAGAGGATCTCCACCCGCCAGCCCCGCCCTTCGGCATAGCGGCCGTACATCCGGAAAAGATCGCTCGCAAAGAGCGCTGCCTCATCGCCCCCGGTTCCAGCCCGGATTTCGAGAATAACGTTCTTATCGTCGCTGGGATCTTTGGGCAACAAAAGCAGGCGCAGCTCTTCCTCGAGGCGCGCCTGCTCCGCCGTGAGCACGGCGAGGTCCTCCCGGGCCAGGCCGCAGATCTCGGCGTCGCCGTCGTTCAACAGTTCGCGGCTCTCGGCGATGCGGGCCACGGTTTCCTGGTAACGGCGGAACACCGGTACGATCTTGCCCAGATCGGCATGCTCACGCACCGTCCGCTGGTAGGCCTCCCGCTGGCCGATCACGGCAGGGTCGCTCAGCTGCCGTTCCAGCTCGACGAATCGCTGCTCGACGCCGTGCAGTTTCTCGTACATGGATCACCCCCCTGGTCGCTGAAACAGCTCCCCGTGCAGCGGGGAAAATTTCCCCGGCCCGGGGGGCGTGCCGACCATACCAAACAGGACCGCGACGGGCGCCGAGAAACGATGCCGTGGTGCCTTTCCGGCCGCATTCAGGCGCTGATCAACGCGTGCCCGTAACGCCGGCGGCCGCCCGTGTTCGTAGGCTTCTTCGGTGTTGGTTAGAACTGCATGTGCGTCACGGGGGCGCTGCCGGCGGGGACTGCTTACGATGCCTTTTCCTGATTCTGAAATTTCGCGTATTTCTTACGGAAGCGTTCGATGCGGCCGGCGGTGTCCACCAGTTTCTGCTTGCCGGTGAAGAACGGGTGGCAGCTGGAGCAGATTTCAACCGTGATGTTGTCCCGGGTCGAGCCGACCTCGATCTCGTTGCCGCAGGCGCAGCGGATTTTGGTTTCCGCATATTTCGGGTGAATGTCCTTTTTCATGACGAAGAACCCCCTTGGTCCAGGATGGTCTGAACGCGCCCTCATGCGTTCATGGAATTTAGAAACTCCTTATTATTCTTTGTTCCTTTCATTTTTTCAAGCAAAAATTCCATGCTGTCCACCGTGTTGAGGGTGGTCAGCAGCTTGCGCAGGATCCAGACGCGGTTCAGCACGTCGCTCTCGAGCAGCAGCTCCTCCTTGCGGGTGCCGGAGCGCTTGATGTCGACGGCCGGAAACACGCGTTTGTCGGAAAGTTTGCGGTCCAGCTGAATCTCGGCGTTGCCGGTGCCCTTGAACTCTTCGAAGATCACCTCGTCCATGCGGCTGCCGGTGTCGATCAGCGCCGTCGCAATGATGGTCAGGCTGCCGCCCTCCTCGATGTTACGGGCCGCGCCGAAGAAACGCTTGGGCCGCTGCAGCGCGTTCGAGTCGACGCCGCCGGAGAGAATCTTGCCGCTCGGCGGGACCACCGCGTTGTGGGCCCGGGCCAGTCGCGTGATGCTGTCCAGCAGAATCACCACGTCCTTTTTGTGTTCGACCAGCCGCTTGGCCTTTTCGATCACCATCTCGGCCACTTGGACATGCCGCTCGGCGGGCTCATCGAAGGTGGAGCTGATCACCTCCGCATTCACCGTGCGCTCCATGTCCGTCACCTCCTCGGGCCGCTCGTCGATCAACAGCACGAAGGGCACCACGTCTTTATGGCTCTTGATGATCGCGTTGGCGATGGACTGGAGCAGCATGGTCTTGCCGGAGCGCGGCGGGGAGACGATCAGGCAGCGTTGGCCGAAGCCGATGGGCACCATGAGGTCCAGGATCCGCGTGGAGAAATTTTCGGGGTCGGCCTCAAGGTTGGTCTTGCGGTTCGGGTAAAGCGGCGTCAGGTTGTCGAAGAGGATCTTATCGCGCGCCACCTCGGGATCTTCATAGTTCACCGCTTCGACCTTGAGCAGGGCGAAATAGCGCTCGGACTCCTTGGGTTGGCGGATCTGTCCGGAAATGGTGTCCCCGGTGCGCAGGCTGAAGCGCCGGATCTGGGAGGGCGAGACGTAGATATCGTCGGGTCCCGGCAGATAGTTGGAGCTGGGGGATCGCAGGAAGCCGAACCCATCCGGCAGGATCTCCAGGGTCCCCTCCCCATAGATACTGCCGTTTTTTTCGATCTGGCTCTGAAGCAAGGCGAACATCAACTCCTGTTTGCGCATGTTCGAGGCGCCCTCGATGTTGAAGTGGCGCGCCATCTGCATCAGTTCGCTGATCTTCTTCTCTTTGAGTTCGGCGATGTTCATGGAGTAAGGTTCCTCTTGGTGAAAGTTAATTTACGGCGGCACTCATCGGCGGCTCGCCCCAGCGCACGGCTTAACGCCAGCACGTGATGCCCGCTCTGGGGCTGAACCTGCAAGCGGCAAACTGGCACTGGTCATACCGACGGTCGCAAACTCATGTTGTCAAAAGAGTCCAGCAGGAAAATTCTCCGCCGACACTTTCAATGGCCGGGTGGAAATAAGCCGGAACCGTGTCGGTCGAATCAGGAGGATTTTAAGGCGATTGAAGCTGTGAATCCTCACAAAGGGCTGGTGACACTCTTCCTTTGGTCTTTCCGTTGATATTATTATATACCCTTCCACCGGCTGTCAAGCAGTTTCGTGTTCCCGGGCGGATAGCCCCCATGGGGAAGGGCTCACCCGCCCCGGCCTTGCGCGCCGCGAGACGCTCGTCGGCGTGCGCGCCTTGATCGAAAGCCGCACCTGAAAAAAACGGCCCTCACCGCACTCCGGGCGGTCAGGGCCGTCGGCGTTCATTTCACGCGGCGCATACGCCGTGGGGCGGTCACCGGCAGCCTATTTCGCCAGCGCGTCCAATGCGGCAAAGACCTGGTCACGGATCTGCTCCACTTTTCCGATTCCGTGGATCCGGATGTATTTCGGCGCCGCCTTGCCTCCCGATTCCTTCCATTTCTTGTAGTAGCCGATCAGGGGCTCGGTCTGGTTGTGGTAGACCTCCAGGCGTTTTTTGACGGTCTCCTCCTTGTCGTCGTCACGCTGGATCAGCGGCTCGCCGGTGACGTCGTCCTTGCCCGCCACCTTGGGGGGATTGAAAATGACGTGGTAGGTGCGGCCGCTGGCAAGATGCACCCGGCGGCCGCTCATGCGCTTGATGATCTCCTCATCGGGTACGTCCACGTCGACCACCGCATCGATCGGGACCCCGGCCGCCTTCATGGCATCCGCCTGGGGGATAGTGCGCGGGAAGCCGTCGAACAAGAACCCTTTCTGGCAGTCGGCCTCCTTGATCCGCTCCTTCACCAGCCCGATGATGACCTCGTCCGGAACGAGCTGCCCCGCGTCCATCACGGCCTTGGCCTTCTTGCCGAGCTCGGTGCCGGCCTTGACCGCTGCGCGCAGCATGTCGCCGGTCGAGATCTGCGGAATGTGATATCGCTCCTTGATGTAGTTGGCCTGGGTGCCCTTGCCTGCTCCGGGTCCGCCTAGCAGAATCAGACGCATGAGAGACCTCCTTGAAGGGATGAAGTGGATGAGTGAGAATAAGATATTGAATTTGTTGGCGGCAGAGTATGGCGAAAGCCGGCCGGGCTGTCAAGACAATTGTACCCGCGAACGCCGGCCCTGCCGCACGGAATTTGATGGCTTCGACAAAAACATTTGACGGCGCAGAGCGCCATCCTAAGAGATTGGGGGTTTTACGAAGTCGTCAAATTTCTCTTGTCAAACCGTGAATTCGCAGCTATAACGGGCGCCGACGATGATGGAAGTGATTATCCCGCCGGGCGGCGGTCATTGCCTGCGCGCGGCGGTATGAAAGGGGCGATGTGGGTGAAAGAAATCGAGGTCAAGGTCATCGACAACGACATCGAAAAAGCAATGCGCATTCTGAAGAAGAAAATTCAGAATGACGGTCTCTTCAAACGCTTGAAGCTGAAAAAGAGATACGAGAAGCCGAGCGAGTTCCGCCGGCGCAAGCAGCGCGAAGCGCACCGAAGAGAACGAATCG
>JBFYWT010000027.1:0-4313 GCA_041310895.1 Desulfobacteraceae bacterium
TCTGGCCTGCCAGATCGTCTTTGTGGGGTGCGAGTTATCCTATGTTTACGCGCACCTTTACGGCAGCCGCCGTTCCACTGTCACATGAGGTAATATTATGACCCGGTTCAAGCGGCGCATGTTGATCGGTCTCGGGGTGATCCTGCTGCTGTTGGCAGGCCTGGGGTTTCTGGCCTACAAATTCTACCTCTCACCCACGAGCTACGCCCTGCAGCGGGCCGAGGCGTTTTTGTTCCGGCGGATGCAGGTCGCCCGGCTGAGCCTCGAGGGGGAGTACCGGTTCTTCTTCGTCACCAATCGCCGCCCGGTGAGCGCCGCCGGGCCGTTCGAGGAGCGTTTCGGGGCCGAGCGCGAAGAGACCCTCAAATTCGGCTTTTTCGATGTGAAAATCGAGCCCACCCTGGGCCTTGGCATGCTCATCAACCCGACCGAGTGGTTCCAGAACAACGAGATCAAGCTCAAGGTGGTGCAGGAGCTCAACCAGGAGGCCTTCACCGAGCAACTGCAGGCCCTGGTCGACAAATCCCCGCAGCGCTCGCTCCTCGTGGTCGTGCACGGGTTCCGGGAGGCGTTCCCGTCGGCCCTGCGCAAGACCACCTTCATCGGCCACGTGCTGGACATCAACTCGCCGGTGCTGCTCTTCGACTGGCCCGGCGACCAGGGCAGCTCACCGAGCGGCTACCGGCGGGCGCGCCAGGTCGCCAAGGAGTCCGGGCCCGACCTGGCCCGCGCCCTGGAGCTGACCATTCGGGACATCCGGCCCGACCGGCTGTGGCTGATCGCGAACAGCATGGGAGCCCAGGTCGTCGTCGACGCTTTCCGCCTGCTCTACGATCAGACCGCCCTGGCAGATGCCGAAACCGAGATCAAGGATGTCGTCCTGACCGCCCCCGATGTCGATTACAACGAGTTCGACGAAAAATTCCGGCATGCGCTCGAAGCCCTTGCAGAAAAAACCACGATCTACGTCTCCTCAAACGACAGGGCCCTGCTGGCCAGCCGGATCCTCAACCGGAGCCGCCGGCGCGGGGAGAGCACGCTGACCCCGCGGCAGCTCGAGACGGCCGTTCGGGTCGTTGCCCATGATCCGAACGACGAGGAGGTCAACGTGGTGGATGTCACACCGGTTAACCGCACGCGGAACTTCCACAATTTCAGCCTGGAGACCCCGGAGTTCTTCGACGATCTTTACCTGCGGCTCACCAACGCCGAAACCCCGCGCAGCCGGCTCATCTATCCGGTCCAGGCGCCGAACGGCACCGTCTACTGGATCCTGACCCGCGGCCGCTGATCGGAGACCATATGCCCAGAAACGCTATTTCTCTTCATCCCCAGACAGCTAATCACAGCCGGGGCCTTTGGGTTCTCCCGGCAGCTATCCTGTTACTTTCTCTCACAGGCTGCAGCGGCCAGCCGCTGCAGCCTTGGCACACCGAAGCGCTGACCGCGGAATTCACCGCCGCCAAGGCCGCCGAGGTGAGCTCCTTCGAAGGCTACCGCCGCCTCGAAGAGCGCCTCTTCGCAGAACTGGAGGAGAAGGTCGTTGCGCCCACCCCCACCGGACCGGCCCATGCGCTCGTGCGCTACAGCCGGGGCAGCGCCGCCGACCCGCAAAAGCAGAATGCCAACTGGAACCGCAGCTTCGAGCTGCCGGCCGAAGCTCCGGCCGGCGCGGTGCTCCTCCTGCACGGGATGTCGGATTCGCCCTACAGCCTGCGGACTCTCGGCCTGCGCCTGAATCAGCGGGGCTACTGGGTGGTCGGCCTGCGCCTGCCCGGCCACGGTACGGCGCCCTCGGGGCTCCTCGACGTGCACTGGGAGGACATGGCCGCCGCGGTACGCCTGAGCATGGCGCACCTGGCCGCAAAGGTGGGATCGCAGCCGATTCACCTCATCGGCTATTCGACCGGAGCCCCACTGGCCGTGGATTTCGCCCTCGACGCCCTGGAGGGAAAGGCCGCGCCGGTCCCATCCGGCCTGGTCCTGATCTCGCCGGCCATCGGCCTTCACCCCGCGGCAGCGCTGGCGGTATGGAAGCGCCGGCTATCTAAAGTGCCCGGTCTGGGAGGCCTTGCCTGGCTATCGGTCGAGCGGGAATTCGACCCATTCAAATACAACTCCTTCACCACGAATGCCGGCGAACAGGTTCACCGGCTGACGCGCTCCGTGGCCGGGCGCGTCGAAGCGCGCGCCCGTTCCCACCCGGACCGGGTCCTGCCGCCGACCCTCGTGATCAAATCGAATGCGGACGCGACCGTTTCGACGGATGCCGTGGTGGACCGGCTGCTAGGACGGCTCGATCCGCAGCGCCATGAGCTGGTGCTGTTCGATATCAACCGCTGCGAGGCCAAGTCCATCCTGCTCTTTGCGGACCCGCGCGCGCTCGCAACCCGCGTGGCCGGCGACGGCAGCCTGCCGTTCGCCCTGACTCTCGTCACCAACGAGAGCCCGGAGAGCCAGGCGGTCGTCGCCCGCCGCCAGGCGCCTTTCTCCGCCGAATTCTCGGAAACCGAGCCTCTGGGGCTCGCCTGGCCGCCCGGGGTGATCTCGCTATCGCACGTGGCCCTGCCCTTCCCCCCGGACGACCCGCTCTACGGCCGGCGTCCGCCCGAAAGCGAGGATATCCTCTTCTTGGGCGAGATGGCCATCCAGGGGGAGCGGGGTCTGCTCACCCTGCCCCTCGATTGGCTTCTGCGCCTGCGGTACAACCCGTTCTACGACTATCTCGAAGCGCGGGTGTTGGCCTGGGTCGAAAACCCCGGCGCACAGACTGCAGGAAAAAGCCCGGCCACCCCTTGATGCCCGTACCTTTTCGGAAGTGCTATTTCTTATTGACTTGACTCAGGAAGGAACTTAGTATTTGACGATTTGGTAAAAGTCACTTTCACCATCCAACCCCATCCAACCAAAGGAGCTCGCCATGTCCCAACTGGTCGCAGTCGAGTTTAAGGATGAGCACACCGCATTCGCCGTGCGGGCGGAGCTGGCCAAGATGCAGAAAGAGTACCTGATCGACATGAAAGACGTGGTGGTCGTCACCAAGGATGAAAAGGGCAAGGTCAAGCTCCATCAGGCGGTCAACCTGACCATGACGGGAGCCGTGAGCGGCAGCTTCTGGGGCATGCTGATCGGCATCCTCTTCCTCAACCCGCTCCTGGGCGCGGCCGTGGGAGCCGGTGCCGGGGCCCTCAGCGGCAAGCTCGCCGACATCGGAATCGACGACAAGTTCATGAAGGAGTTCAGCAACGACTTCACCCCCGGCGCATCGGCCCTGTTCGTGCTGTTCCGCCAGGCCACGGCGGACAAGGTACTGGAGCGTTTGAAAGGCTTCAAGGGCAAAGTCCTGAAGACGAACCTCAGCATCGACAGCGAAAAGAGGCTGCGCCAGGTCCTTGAGGGATAAGCCATCCACTCCTCGCCTCTACCCGGGGGCGAGGTTTTTTCACCCAGCCTGCGCTGACGTAGATAAGGAACCCTGCGATGCTTGAAGAACTTACTGAAACGCTGAGGCCGTCCAGAACCGAAACGCTCGCCAAGGCCTTCTCGCGCTGGGGCCGGAGCGGGTTCTGGGCGCTGGTGCTGATGGGGGCGCTCCCCCTGATCATCATGATCTACACGCTGGTCTTTTCGGACCGGCCGGCCGGCAGCACCCGCTCCGGCCTGCCTCTCGTCCAATTCTTCTCGACGGCCGGGCTCGTGCTCCTGGTCTTCCTGACCTTGTGGTTCCACCGCTACACCCGTATTGCCGTGCGCCTCCAGGACCCTGCAAAACGGCCCTCCGACGCCTCTCTGCGCAAGACCGTCTGGGCCGGGGTGGTGGCCGCAAGCATCGCCATTCTCTTCTCGATGCTGGTGCTGCTCCTGGAGGTGGGCACCCTGCTCTTCTACTTCCTGTCGGCGCCTCAGGCGGGTGTTCCGACCGTGCAGACCACGGGAGCGGCGGTCGCCACCTGGGTGTCGGCGGTGGACATGATGAACCTCATGTCGGTGATCCTGACCCTGGGCGGGGAGATTTTCGCGCTGATCTTCGGCCTGCTGCTTCTCTTCCGGACCATTCAGGTGCCGGCGGAGCCGGCCAAGGGGTCGCACTGATCCGTTGGCAGGCAACAGCCCCGGCTGTAGCCCCCTCCCCTTCCCAAGGCGAGAGGTGACCCCTCTTTGACAAAGAGGGGCCAGGGGAGATTTAAAGACCAGATCGCTTCAACTGCAAAACGATTAGAAGTGGTTTCACAACCTCGGATCACGGTTGCGGGCAAGGCGCAGGCCGAATCGAAAGCGCAGCAACCTTAATAGGTTGTGAGCACGTTCGAGAG
>JBFYWT010000028.1:0-2960 GCA_041310895.1 Desulfobacteraceae bacterium
CATCCGCCGTATGGCCTGTTGGGCGCAGTAAAAGTACCCGTTCAGGCTGACGGCCAGCGTCTTGTTCCAGCCCGCCAGGCTCAGCTCGTGGGGCTGCATCCGCTCGGGGAAGGCAAATGGCACGTTCACCAGGATGTCTACCTTGCCAAAGGCGTCATCCGCGGCTGAAAACAGCGACGCTACCGACTCTGGATCCGAGATGTCAAATCGGACGACAAGGGTCTTGCGGCCAAGCCGCTCGATTTCCTCGCCCGTCAGCTTGGCCCCCTCCTCGTCAATGTCAGCCACCACAACGTCTGCCCCATTCTGGGCAAAGCCCAGGGCAATCGCGTGGCCAATGCCGCCGTTTGCCCCCCCTCCAGTGACGACAGCCACCTTGCCGGTCAAATCGAACAGTTTTGTGCTCACCGCCCTGTCCTCCTTCAGGTTTTCGCTCAGCTTGCCGAGACTCATTCTACCGCGACAGCCACTGGTAGGGCTGCTCCACGTATTCGCGGATTCTGTTCAGAAAACGCGCCGCCGGGCCCCCATCGACGACACGGTGATCGAACGTCAAGCTAAGGAACATCATCTTGCGCGGCACCACCTGATCGCCGACTACAGCCGGTTTGCTCAAGATCCGTCCCACTCCCAGGATGGCGCACTGGGGTAGGTTGATGATCGGCGAAAAGGCATCGATGCCGTAGGTACCCAGGTTTGTAATGGTGAAGGTGCCCCCTTGAAGGTCGTCCACCGTCAGCCGATGCGACCGCGCCTTTTCCGCCAAAGCCGACGACTCGGTGGCGATCTGCTGCAAGCTCTTGGCCGGTACGCCACGTATGACCGGCACGAGGAGCCCATCCTCCGTATCCATGGCTACGGCGATGTTAACCTCCTCGGGGACGAAAATTCCCTTCTCCTGCCAGGTCGCGTTCAGCAGCGGGTGCTCGCCTAGTGCGATGCCGGTGAGCTTGATGAGGAGGTCCGTATAACTCGGCACGGCTGCCCCCTGCGGGGCCAAGGCCGCCTTGAACTTGTCGCGAAGGGCAACCAGATCGGTCGCATCGGCCTCGGTCGTCAACGTAACCGGTGCCGTATTCTGCGAGCCAGCGATCATGCGCTCGGCAATGACCCGCCGGACCTGGGTGAGCGGGAGAAGTGTGCCGGGCACAGGAGCCGGGGCGGCGGCCGAGGTCGGTGCAAGGGCCGGAGTAGGAGCCTGTGCGGGTGCAGGAACCGCGACGGGGGGCTCTTTTCGGCTAGCGGTGATGGCCGCCTCGACGTCGGCCCGCGTGATCCTCTCCCCCGGCTTCTGGGCCGCCAGGGCGGAGAGGTCAACACCGGCGGAATCCGCCAACCGCCGTGCTACGGGAGACACTGCGACCGGAGAGGGCTGGGCCTGCGCCGCCTCCACGTGCGCGAGGAGCACCGGACCGCCTCCCGGCCGTTCAATGAGGCGCCAATCTACCCCCAGCTCGGCGGCGCGGCGCCGGGCGGCCGGACTGGAGAGCTTGCGGCCGGTGCCGGGTGCCGTGACCGCGGCGGCTAGAGCCGGCCTCTCTGCAGCGGGGGTCACTTCCGCCGAGGCTGCCGGCAACCCGCCGGCAGCCAGCAAGGGCGGCAGGGCCTCACCGGGCGCCAGGATATAGCCGATGGGCGTCCCGATGGGCAGCGGTTCGTCGGGCAAGCCGGGGATCGGATGTGCGATGCCACCCACGGCCGCATTGACCTCTTCGACGACCTTGTCGGTCTCCACGGCAAAGAGCCGCTCGCCCTCCTCGACGGTCTCGCCCGCCTGCTTGAACCACTCGACGATCCGTCCCTCTTCCATGGTCAGCCCCAAGCGGGGCACCACAACCTCGTATGCCATGCTTTACTCCTCCGGTGCAGCGCCGCAGGCCGGTTCTTGGCCGGCCAGGGGATAATGCCCATAGTCTCGCACGGCCCGCAGCATCGCCGCGATGTTGGGCGCGGCAATGTCCTCCTGGATGTTGTGAATGGCGGCAAAGACAAAGCCGCCACCGGGCGCGAGGATCTGGATCCGCTCCCTGACGTGCGCTTCGATGTCGGCCGGGGATCCAAAGGGCAGCACGGTCTGGGTGTCGATGCCGCCGCCCCAGAAGGTTAGCTTCTGCCCGAACTCGGCCTTGAGCCTGTGCGGGTCCATTCCCGCGGCGGTCGTCTGCACGGGATTCAAAATGTCGACCCCGCACTCGATCAGGGTGCCGATGATGGGATAGATCCCCCCGCACGAGTGGAAAAAGATCTTCCATGTAGTGTGCGCGTGGATCCAGTCAAAAAGCCGTTTGTAGCACGGGGCGATCATGCTCTTCAACATCTTGGGCGAGATCATCATCCCCTGCTGCGTCCCAAAGTCCTCCATCAGCCACACCACATCGATGTTGTCGCCCACCGCCTGGGCATACAGCTCTACGTTTGCCAGCAGGTTGTCCACCTTCAGGTCATACCATGCCTGCGTGTAGTCCCGGTCAGCCGCCAGACCGTAGAACCATTCTGCATAAGAACCCCACCGGCCCAGGTTCAGGCCCAGGTCGCCCACCAAGGCCTTGTCGGTTTCGGCCCGCAGCGTCTTGGCCCAGTGGCGCCGCCACGCCAGCTCTTCTTCACTGAACAGGGGCAGCCGCAGGCTTTCCAGGGGCGGCAGGTCGTACGACATGCGCAGGTCCAACAGGCGGTCAAAGTAGGGGCTGGAGCGGACCTTTTTGGCCACCGCCTCGCCGTCCAAGTAAAGCGACAGGCTGCCGTCCGGCTCCTCGACCGGATCGAAGGCGCCGGGCATCTGCACCGGGGTCCCGTCCTCAACCAGATTCCACGGCCGCCAGCTGTCCATCCGCATGCCAAAGTCCTGGACCAGCCGCGGCACGGGCAAGACGTCGATTCCCAGAGCCTCGAGGGCCGGCTGTTCCACCCAGGCCAGCATCTGCCACACGTCCATAACCCGCGGCGGGCGGTCGTCGAGG
>JBFYWT010000100.1:0-20856 GCA_041310895.1 Desulfobacteraceae bacterium
GCCCAGGAAAAGCTCTACGACCCCTGGCGCGAGCTGATCGATTTCTACCAGGTCTACCAGGACGGGGCCGTCACCTACCGGCGCACGATGGAATTCTTCGACGTCGCACCGGAGCACGCGCGCGAGCCCTCCGGCCGCCCCTCCTTCGAACTCGACGGCCGGCTGGAGGTGAAGCACCTGACCTTTACCACCGAGAGCGGGATCCGGCTGCTGGACGACGTCAACCTGGAGCTGAACCCCGGCGAGCACCTGGCCCGGGTGGGGTTTTCGGGGAGCGGTAAAAGCACCCTCGCCCTATGCATCGGCCAGCTGTATGCCTACGGCGAGGGGCAGGTCATGATCGGCGGGCAGGAAGTCTCCGGGCTGACCAAGCAGGACATGGCCGCCAACGTCGGGATGGTGTTCCAGAGTCCGTTCATGTTCGAAGGCTCCATCGCCGAGAATCTCCTTTACGCCAGCGAGGCGGTCGCGCCGGGCGGCGAGGGCCCTCCCCGGCCCAGTCTGGACGACATCATCGCCGTCCTGCACCATACCGGGCTTTTCGCCGATGTGCTGCGCTTCGGGCTGAACACGGTTCTGCGCGCGGGCACCCACCCCGAGCTCGCCCGGGCCCTGGTGCGGGTCCGGCTCAAGTTCCAGGACCGCTACGGGCAGAAGTTCCGCGATGCCGTGGAATTCTTCGACGAAAATCGTTACCTGTTCTATTCGAGCGTCGCCGACAACCTGATTTTCGGTGCTGCGAACCGCGAGGAGTTTTCCGCCGCCCAGATCGCGCGCAACGACTACTTCCGCCAATTCCTGGACCAGGAGGGGCTGCGCCCCCTCCTGCTCGACATCGGCGAAACGCTTGCGCGCCAGACCGTCGGGATCCTGGGCAACCTGCCGCCGGATGCCGTGTTTTTCGAGCAGAGCCCGATTCCCGCCGAAGACCTGCCGCGCTACAAAGCGGTTCTGGAGCAGCTGCGGCGCCGTTCGCGGAACCTCCTGCCGCCGGAGGACGCCCGCAGCCTTTTAGAGCTGGCCTTGCGGTTCACCCCGGGGGTGCATAAAATGGCAGGCATGGGGCCGGAGGTGCAGGCGGTGCTGCTCGAAAAGCGGGGGCGCTTCCGCACCGCGGTCTCCCGGGACATCCCGGACACCTTTGCCTTTTACGCCGCCAGCGAGTTCATCCATTCTCAGAGCATCCTGAACAACATCGTTTTCGGCAACCTCACGACGGCGAGCAGCCCGACCCTGGACCTCATCACCCAGAACATCATCCAGCTCTTGATCGAGAAAGATCTCCTGGAAACCATCGTCGCCATCGGCATGAAGTACAACATCGGCTCGCAGGGAGAGAAGCTTTCCGGCGGGCAGCGCCAGAAGCTGGCCATCGCGCGGGCCTTCCTCAAAGGGCCCCGGTTGCTCATCATGGACGAGGCCACCTCCGCCCTGGACAACCGCTCGCAGGCCCGGATCCAGAACCTGCTTGAAACCCGCTGGAAGCGCCGGAGCACCCTCGTCGCGGTGGTGCACCGGCTGGACATCATCCAGAACTTCGACAAAATCGCCGTCATGAAGGCCGGTAAAATCATCGAATCGGGCAGCTACAACGACTTAATCGCCCGGAAAGGAGCGTTGTATGAGCTCATCGGCAGAAAATAGCCCGGGCACCGCCTGCGAGTTCACCGAGAATCTGAACCTGCTGCGGCAGACCTATTTTTTTTCCCGCCTTCCCCTTGAATCGCTCAAGGTTTTCGCCTATCTTGGCATGCGGGAAAAACTGAACGACGGGGAGTACCTCTTTCGGCAGGGGGAGGAGGACGACCAGGCCTATTGCGTCGTCGCCGGGCGGGGGTGCCTCGAGCGCAGCGACTGCGGGTCGGGGCGCGCCATCCGTGAAATCGGTGCGGGGGATTTCATCGGCGGCCTGACGCTGCTGGGGGATGCCCGGCGGCTCTACTCGCTGAGAGCGGTGGGGGAGATCGTCTGCCTCGTGCTCAAGCGCGAAAAATTCGCTAAGGCCGTCCAGCAGTTTCCGGACCAGATGCCCCGGATCTTCCGGGCGGTTGTGGAGGCGGTCATCAGTTGGGAAGCCCGGTTTCTGGGGGAGTTGGGCGGGGAGTGCGGCCAGTGCCTCCCCCGCCTGGGAGTGAGCCTTCTTTAACAGCGTTGCACACCGCCTGCGGCGGCGGTTCATCAGCAAGCAAGTTCAGATTTTGTGGGAGCGGCTTCCAGCCGCGATCCGATCGCGGCAAGATGCCGCTCCCACAGGGAAAAAGCCTAACTTACTTGAAAGTGCCGCGGGCCGGTCAGAGGGTATGGGACAGCCGCCGAAGACATTTTACTTCTCGCTTAAAAACGACATCGCCGAGCTCCAGACCCTGGGCCGGCAGATCGAATCCGTCGGCCGCGCGCTCAACCTCTCCAAACGATGCCTCTTCGAGATCAACCTGGCCCTGGACGAGTTGTTCACCAATATCCTCTCCTACGGGTTCACTGACGGCGACGCGCATCGGATCGAAGTGAGCCTCAGCGCGGAGGACGAGGTGCTGACCGTGATCATCACGGACGACGGCGTGGCCTTCAACCCGACCGAGCGCCAGGCGCCCGCCCTGCCCGACACGGTCGACGACTGCCGGGTGGGAGGACTGGGGATCTACCTCATCAAAAACCTCATGGATGAAATCTGCTACCGCCGTGAGGGAGAGAGAAATATCCTCACCTTGAAAAAAAAACTCGAAACGATCCGGCCTCCCTGCGGCGGGGGCCCTTCGTAAGGAGGATCGGTATGGACATTACCGAAGAGAAGCAACCCGGCGCTCACACCTTCAAACTGCGGGGGCGGCTGGATTCCAATACCTCGCTGGCCTTCGAGCAGCGCCTGTTCGAGGCGATCACCCATGGCGCCAAACACGTGATCATCGACTTCAAGGAGTTGGACTACATCTCCAGCGCCGGCCTGCGGGTCATCCTGAAGGCCACCAAGGCCCTCAAGCGGGAGGAGGGCAAGATTTTGCTCTGCGCCATGCAGGACTATGTGAAGGAGGTGTTCGAGATCGCCGGCTTCGATGCCTTTCTGCCGATCGTTCCCACCCTGGACGAGGCCTTGCGTACCGTGTGACGGCTGCGGCCGAGCGCCGCCGTCGCCTCAGCGCAGCCCGACCAGCCCGCGCCGGCCGAGCTGGCGCATGAAGTGGGCGACGGCCGTCTGCGCCTCCCGCGGCTCCAGTTGATGCGCGGCGGCGAAGGCCGCGGCGATCTCCCGCACCGGACGACGACCGTCGATCAGCCCCCACACGGCCGTGCCGAGGGCGTCCAGTTGCAGCCGGCCCTCCCGCGGAGCACCGGGATCTTTCCCGATCCAGCGGGCGATCCGCACCACCCAGGGCGGGGCGGACACCGGGTAGTGCAGCACCACCACCCCGTTCTCCAACCGGGCTTCCCGCACATAACGGTTCTTGACCGGTACGGCGCCGAGCGCCTCATCGCGGCGGATGAGGGTCGGACGGCGTCGGGACGGCAACCAGCCCATAGGCCTTGACCACCTTCTCCCAGAGGGCGGTATCGATGACACCCCGATCCTGCATCCGGATGCCGAGGATGCGGTTGCGCGCCGCGGCGTGCCACAGGCGCATCCGGCAGACCGTGCGCCGGCCCATGTTCGCGGCGAGCCGCTCGATGAGCCCTGCGGGTTCGGGGCTCTGCCCCTCGACCGCCGCCGGATCTTCGTCTCTCATGGCCGCAAACCGCAGCGCCCCCCCGCCCGCGGCGCTGCGTGCAAACCCTTCGAGGTCGCGGTCGTGGAGCAGCACGGCGGCCGGAGCCCAACGGACCAGCTCGACCCGGCAGCGGCCGGAGGCGAAGGCCAGCGTGAACCGTCCCGGCTCGAAGCGATGGCGGATCAACCGGAACCCTTCCGGCAGCTCCGCGCGAATGTCGAACACGGCCCAGTGCGTGCCCCGCCTTTCTTCCGGGAGGTGGAGGCGTTCGAGCACGGCCGCCGTCCGGCGGGCATCGGCGGGGGCTTCCGGGGCGTGGAAAAACTGGATCAGGCCCGCCGTGCGGCGGCGGGGACAGTAAAAAATGGCGCCGGTGGCCGCGACACCGCCGCCGGCCCAAGAGAAGCCCTTGGCGTCGTAGCGGCCCAGCGCCGGCTCCCATGCGGCGGGCAGCGGGCTGCACCGGGCCACGGCGCCCGCGGCCGTGCCGAGCGTTCGCAGGCGGCGAAAATAGCGCTGGTGGGAGAACGCCCCCCGCACCGGGCCCCATTTGACCTCCATGGCCGGGCCGGATTCGGATTCGAGCCGGAGGTGGCGCGCGTCGATCCGCCCCGGCTCCCAGTCCGGCGGGACGGCCAGGCGGATGCCGTTCCACGCAAGCTCTTTCCATCCGATGAGGTTCGCCCTCGTCGGCTCGGCGGCCCTCATCGTTCGATCGTCCCCTGGCGCATGTGCCCCCACCCTCGGATGGCGCTCCTCCGGCGGTCAGGCCCCTTTCAGTAGGGCAGCCGCGAGAGCGACTTCAGGATCAACGTGACGCCCATCGCAAACATGCCGGTCAGCCCCATCCCGCAGGAAAACCCCGCCAGCAGCACCGGTGCGTACTGCCGCCACATGGCGCCGTAGCGCTTGAGGAAAAAAAAGCGGCCGAGCAGCGCCCCGACTACCTCGAGGATAAGGCCGTGGGGGGTGCTCTGCCCCAGTCCCCGCACCATGCCGTACACCAGCATGATCGGCAGCCCGAACAGGCTGAGAATCATGTAGGTGACAACGCCCAACAACGTCCCGGCCCCGACGTAGACCCAGCTCAGCGCCTGAAAGAAGAGGGAGTTGCCCTCGAGGGTGGAAGTCTGCATGAGCAGCGTGTTCAGGGCCTGAAGGTGCCAGAGCTCCTGGGCGAAGGGGTAGGCGTTGGAGGGGATGGGGGCGAGCCGCCAGATGAACTGGGAGAAGAGCAGGCTCGCGATCATCACCACCGGAAAGACCACGATCTCGGACTTGATGATGCCGCGGATGCTGGTCCCCGTCAGCTCGATTTCACGGAACCCCACCGTGGCACCGCCGTAGTTGTGGATGGGGATGGGGGCGTACCAGATCTCGATTCCCTGATAGCCGAAGTACTTCGCCCCGGCGATGAAGCTTGCCTCGCGCACCAGCGGCAGGCTGACGAACTGGCCGGCGATGCCCTCCATCCGGGCGGTGATGTAAGAGATTATGGGGGTGTAGACGAAGCCGTAGAGCAGGAAAAAGACCACCGGGAAATTCGGGACGAGCCAGACGCAGAGCAGCACGTAGGAGACGGTCGAGCAGACGTAGATCCCGATCGAGATCCAGAAGTTGAAATCGCCCCGGCCCGGCGGCGGCCGGAGGAGGTCGTGCCAGCTGCCGCGGTCCCCGGCCGCGCTGCGGTGAAAGGAGCGCGCCACGTGCCAGATGCCGATGACCGCGATGGCGAGCCCGAGGCCGATGCCGAAGCTCAGGTAGAAATCGAAGTTGTTGGCGAAAACCGTCTCCACCGTGCGCATCCCTGGATGCCAGCGGGTCAGGATTCCGGCCTGGTAGAGGAAGGGGTTGGCGACGATGGTGATGATCAGCCCGCCCAGTCCCCCAATCACAGCCCAGAAGGGCAGCACCATGCCGACGAACACCAGCCCCAGGTCGAACTGGATTCCGGTGGCGACCGCCGGCAGCCACTCCTCGGTGTGCACTGTCAGGTCGACCCACGGGATCGGGATCAGCCGGATCGGCTCCATTAAAAATAGACCGGAGACGGCCGGCAGCAGGACGTAGACCGCGCCGAACCCGAGCCCGATCACCGCGCCGATGGAAAACACCCGCCACTTCCACCCCGTTTCGCGCTCCTCGGTCGACTCGGCCAGCGCCATGGTTCCGAGGGCTGCCACCGGTGCCATGGGGAAGGGCAGTTTTTCAACATCAGAGGTGATGCGGTAAAGGGCATAGCCCAACCCGAACTGGTCGATGCGGGTGATGATCTGGGTGCCGATCAAAAGCAGGATCGGGATCAGCCAGTCCCGGTGAAAAAACGTGCGTTCCAGCAGGGCGGCCGATTCCGGCGGCGGCGCCACCCAGGCCGGGATGTACTCGGTCAGGCCCAGCATCCGCGCCGCATCGGACTGGACCAGGTACTGGCTCCAGAGCAGCCCCTGGAACGGGGTGTGCAGGGCCGCGCCGGCCATGTAGTAGAGCAGGAAGATCTCCTGCTGCTTCAGATCGCTGTAGGAGCGCTTGGCGAGCTCGGCGAACAGGATGATGGTCACCCAACGGGCGGCCGGGCCGATGCCGGTGCCGATGACCAGCTGCAGGTACATGCTGCCGGGCATCATCAGAAAACCGATGAAGATCGCCCCGACGATGGTCTTCCAGTCGAAGCCTTCCTCGAAGTGCGTGGGCGCCTTCAGCAGGTCCCGGTATTCCTTGAGTTCCTTGTCCTCGTGCATGGGGGCTCAGTCCGGCAGAACGAGATAGCTCGCGTAGCTGAACAGTCCGTATACGGCCCAGGAGCCGGCCATGAAGAAATCACCGATGATCAGGCCGACGAAGAAATACCGCACCTTCTTGAACAGGGTCACCCCGCCGTAGCGCAGGCAGAGCGCGTTGCAGACCCACCCGACGAAGAAGCTGAACCAGAGAATCCACATGGCCGAGCTGTAGGCGGCGAGATAGCCGATGGGGTGGATCGGCCACCAGGTGAAGCGATGGTAGCAGACGACCAGGGCCAGCATCACCACCGCCCCGGCGGCGGCGAAGGTCAGCACCCAGCGGCTTGCCGTGGCCGGGGAGTCGACCAGCTGCAGGGCGCTGTCGTAGACCGCGAGGGTCGTGCGGGTGGCCCACTCGGTGTGCAGCTCGCGCGCCCCGAACTTGTAGCACACCGCGAGCATGGCGATGAAGGAAACCACCACCCCGGCGGCCAGGGCCAGCGCGATCCCGGCGCACACCCAGCGGTTGGTACGGACCCCGTCGGTGACCTTACGCGCGTGGAGCAGCGAGGGCATCAGCGCTTCGCGCAGGTCGACGAAGAGCATCTTTTGAAGGATCGCCGCCATCACGACCCCCGCCTGGGTCAGGAACTTCGATCCGAACAGCGTGATGACGCCGTCGAGCGGCGCGGCCGTGAGGGTGAAGTAGGTGATCCCGCCCTGGCAGATGACCCGCGTGGCGACCAGCATGAAGAGGAAGAAGAAGATCACCACGACCACGGCCGCCGACACGGGGATCCCGAACGCGACGCACCAGCCCACGATCCCGAGGCTGCCGGCCACAAAGCCCCAGAAGGCGATCGGGGTCGGGAGCCATTCCGCCGCCGGGTCCTCGTCCCTCCGTCGGCCGAAGGCCTTGAGCAGCGTGTCTAAAAAGTGAAAGCGCGCGAGCCACGCGAGGAAGACGAAAAAGACGAGGGTGGCCCCGATCATCTGGGTCTCCTCGGGGCGGGAGAGGGTCGGGCCGAAGGTCACCCCCAGGGCGGCGGCGGGGATGTTCACCCCCAGGACGCTCAGCAGCCCGACCAGAAGACCGCCGGCGATGAAGAAGAACCAGAAGGAGAAGGAGACCTGGGCCGAGGTCAGGAAGGCAAAGCCGATGAACGCCGGGTAGATATAGATCTTGAGTTTGGCGAACCCGGAGAACAGGCCGACCTTGGGAAAGTAGCTCCCCGCGAGCACCATGGTGGGAATCGAGGGCACGGAGGGGTTGTAGAAGCTCAGCCCGTTCAGCAGGTGCAGGCCGACCGGAATCAGGAGGCCGGCGAGCAGGAAACGGTTGGTGAAAAAGGCCGCCACCCGGCCCTCGTCGAGGCTCTCCTGCATCATGATCGGCACGCGCAGCAGCGGGAAGTTCATGCGCTCGTTGTAGAGCGGCTGCCGGCTCAGGAGGCTCACGATGCAGAGCATCACCAGATAGCAGAGCAGAATGAACCCGGTCCAGCCGAGGAGCGGACCGATCCAGGCCTCCCAGGGGATGGCCTGCAGCACCTCGCCCCACTCCATCTGGCGGCCGCCGGTGAGCCCGTTGTAAAACCCCTCGACGGCCTCCATCTGCTGCGGGAACCACGCCGCAGGCAGGAGCGGCTGGAGCAGCTCGCCCCAGCGGTTTTCCACCGTCGCAAAATAGAAGGGGACGGTCAGGTTGAAGAAGAAGGTGCGGGCCAGCCCGGTCCAGGCGATGCCGGACAAGAGCACCATGAAGGCCCAGGTGACCAGCATCTCGCGCCCGGTGATCAGCCGGTGCCGCTTGAAGATGGCCCGGGCCGCCGCCGTCACGATCATCATCCACACCAGGGCGTAAAACGGGGCCAGCGGGAAATAGCCGCCGCCGAGCGGCGTGCCCTGCCGGTAGGCGTTGTTGAAGGGGGTGATCAGGCAGATCGCGAGCGCCAGCACGATGCCGAGAACCAGCGCGCGCAACCGGACGCGCTCGTCCTCGGCGCGCGGAGGCCCGACCGCAGGTTGCCCCGGCGCGCCGGGCGCGGAGATGCCGGTCCTCTGCCGGGTGGAGTGGTTTGTCATGCCGTCCCCCCGGGTCGGCTCGAACCGGCAGCGGTGCGCTGCCGGAATTCAACCAGCCGCTCCTCGCAGGCCTCCTTGGCTTCGTCGTCCAACGAACGCCAGATCAAGAGCTGGCGGCGGACGTCGTGCAGGAAGCCCCTGTTGATCCGGTGCCAGATATTGGATTCCCCCGATTCGCGGATGAGGCGGACGTGGATTTCAAGAAAACCCGGCTGGTCGGAGGAGGGCCGGAACTTGAACTCGGCGCGCTGCATGATCCCGAAATCGAACGGGGCCAGCCAGACGTGGGAGGTGAGGTGCAGGCAATCGGGAATCTCGCAGGCCTCTTCGGGGCAGTCCGGATTCGGCGTCGCGAGGCGCGGGGCCGTCGCACAGGCGAATTCCAGCACGACCTGCGATGTCGAAAAGCGGCCGTGCGATACATCCGTGTGCCCGTCGAAGAAATGGACCAGGTAGCCGCCGACACTCAGGTGCTCGCGGTAGGTCATCAGGAAGGGCAGCCGCACGTCGATCGTGTTGGCCCGCGCCGGGGGCAAGGTCCAGGAGCGGTTCACATCCGGGATGGCGATCTCGCCCGCCACGCGGGAGGGGTAGATGACCGATACGAGCACGACCGCGATGACGAGCAGCATGGCGGCCACCCCGGCGAGCGAGGAGTAGTTCACCGTGATGCCGCTCCAGAGCGCGGTCCCGGCGAAGATCTTGGCCGTCGTCTGGGCCACCAGGTAGCCGAAGACGACGCTCAGCACGGCGAAGGCCAGGGCCTCGGCGATGAACAGAAACGACACGTGGGAGGGCGCCAGCCCCACCGAGGTGTACACAGCGATCTCGCGCTTGCGCTCGTAGACGCTGCCGATCATGGTGTTGAGCACGATGAAGACCGAAATGCCGAGGGGGATGATGATGTTGGGGACCCCGCTGAAGCTCATGGCGTCGCTGGCATGATGGAGGAAGGTCCCCTCCGGCTCCCCGCTGAACAGCGACAGGCCGAAGCGGTCCACCAGGTGCTCGCCCGTCGCCTGCACCGCCTCCGGCGCGTCGGTGCGCACCGCGACCGCCTTGAGCCTGCCTCCGGCGGAGAGGAGCGTCGCGTACGGGATGATCACGGTCAGATCGGCCGCGGTCTGCTGGTAGCGGCTCTGGAACTCGCGCACGTCATCGCCGGATTCCAGAGACTCGACCTCCTCTTCGGTCATCTCGGCCGCGACCTCCCGGGGGAAGGTGACCGGGGTCAGCGGCTCCCCGTTCAAGTCCAGGCGTTCCTGGAGCTTTTTGGCCGAGAAGACGCCGGTGACGGTAAACGGCATGCCCCAGAGCAACACCTTGCTGCCCTCCGGCCGCTCGCGGTCGATTCCGAGCAGGGCGGCCAGGTGGTCGGGCAGCAGGACGGACCGGCGCTCCCCCGTGTTGAACCAGCGCCCGGCCACCAGGATGGTCTCGATGTCCCACAGCTGCACCTCCTCCGCCGCGAGGCCCATCACCCCCTGGGCTTCGGTGGCCCGGCCGTTCGCCCGCAGCGGGCTGAGGGCGGGGCGGGTGCGGTCCGCTCCCTCCAGCCAGGCGCGCGGCACGACCGTACCCGTGCCGCTGAACGTCGCGCGGATCACGCCCAGGGCCTCAGCGGGCAGGTCGGTCCAGTTCGCGTTCTTGAGCAGAAAGCCCTGGTAGGGCGCGGTGGGCTCGAAGAGGATGCGCGCCTGGCGCCGAAGGGACTTGACCGAGGTGAAGCTCATGATGGTGAAGGTCAGGATCACGAGCGTGATGCACGTCAGCGCGGTGCGCAGGCGCCGGCGCCGCAGGTTGCTCACCCCAAGCAGAAAGGCGGCCGCGAAGGCCTTCCAACGCCCCATGTCCACGGCCTGAAAGGTCCGGGCCCGGGCCTGCAGACCGGCGATTTCCTGCTCGAAGCGGAAGAACACGATCAGGGTCACGACCAGGGAGAGCCCCATGATCAGAAACGCGAGCACCACGACCAGCGGGCTGTAGGCCAGCTGGAACGCCGGGTGGACGTTGTAGATCAGCGCGATCAGGGCGGCCAGGATCAGGCCGAAGGCGATGAGGCGCCGGTAGATGTTCGCGTAGGCGAAGAGCAGCCGCTCCAGGCAGAAGGCGAACGGCACGAAGAGCGCGATGTAGAAGAGGACCCCGTAGAGGACGTCCCGCTGGGTTTGGTCCACCTCATGGTACACCCGCGCGGCGAGCGCCCAGGAACTGGTGGCCGCTTCGAGAAAGCGGTCGTAGCGGCGGGCGCCCCAGGCCTCGGTCGCGGTCTTAAGGTCGGCGAGACCCTGCTCCTGGAGGCTGCGGATGTGCTCGTTGAAGATGCCGCGGGCCTCGAGGTTGGCGACGCGCGGGGCCAGCAGGTGCCACATGTCCTCGGCCACGCGCAGCTCGGTGCGGTTCAGCTGCGGGACGTCCCCGATTTCAAAACCGACGCCGATCGGGTTCTCCGGTGAGGCGTTGATGAGGACGAGCTTGCGCCGCAGCACCGTGTCGGTCATGGTCAGCTTGAGCGGGGTCCCGGGCTCGAGGAACACCGTGCTGATGGTCGAGGACCAGGTGTCGAGCCGGCTCATGAACCAGCGCGCCGGATCGGCCAGGCGGCGGCCGTCGATCACGTCGGCCTTGGTCAGGAAGCGGAAGGTCCGCGGCTCGAGCAGGTTGAAGAGAGTGGTCCCGCTCCCGGCGAACATGACCAGGTCCGTCTCCATGAACCGGCGGTTCATCCTGACGCGGTAGGCGTCCTTGCCGGTCAGTTTCTTGTCGATCACCCAGATCGGGGCGCCGGTCTCGGGGTCGAACCGATAGGCTTCCAGCACGACCTTGTGGATCGTGTGGGTGCGGTCGGCGGCCCCTTTGAGGGTAAATCGCCCCTGCTGGTCGGCCATGACGTGGAAGCGCGCGGGGCCTTGGTAGCAGAGCAGCACGGTGCCGGGGGCGGGCTTGTCGGCGAAGAGCTCGCCGTGCCGCAGAAACTTGGCCCGCCCGTTGATGGTGGAGAAACCGTTGCGCGGGGTCTCGGTTTCGCGCAGCTGGGGGGCGCGGCCGAGGTGGCCGATGAGCCCGCAGACGAGGGCGGACTGGCGCTCGGCAAACGCCAGATCGACGCGCGTGAGTTGATCGTGCGGGGTGCCCCAGGCCGCGCGGGCATCCCCGGTGGTGGCGAGCGTGATGCCGTGGAGCCCGGCCAGGGCCGTCACCTCCCCCCCCAGGGCGGGACGGTCGAGAAAGTACGCCTGCCAGGGGCGCATCCGGCTGGGCCGCAAGGTGTCCTGGAACATGCCCTCCGCCCCCAGCGCCCACTCGATCTCGGCCGCGCCCTGTTTCAGAACCTCGTCGAGCTGGCTGTAGGCCGGGGCGCGGTTGATGCGCGGCCGGAAGGGATAGAGCCAGCCGTAGTTGAAGGCACCCAGGCCGTCCCCGTGGCTGGAAAGGTGCAGGGAGACCGCGGCGACGATCTCGACGTCCTGGAGCGTGCTCCGGAGCGCGGCGGCGCTCTCCACCAGCCGCAGCTGCCGGCGGGCATCGGCGAGCAGGGCCGCCTGGTCCTGGCGGGCCCGGGCCGCCACCCCTGCGAGCACCGTGGACTCTTCCGCGCTCAGCGTGCGGTAGTCGCTCTGCCACATCAGCCGGCGCAGCAACCGGCGCTCGGCGCTCAAGCGCGGGATGAGCTGCGGGTCGTCGCCGGCCTCCTGGAGGCGCAGCTGCATCAGCCGGCGGGAGACGAGATCGGCTTCGGTCTTCAGCCGCTCCTCGATGGCGGTTTTGATCAGGGCCGCCGGGTCCTCGGCCGCCTCCTCTTCCTCGGTCGGCGGTGCGGCGGGAGCGGGCGCGGCGGCGTCGAACGAGGCGGTTTTCAGCGCCTGGATCGTCTGGCGCGCCTGTTTCACGGTCCGGCGCAGCTCCGTGCGGGCATCGCGCAGGTCGCGGGAGCGGGTGGTGGCACTCCACACGAACTCCCGCAGGCCTGCCAAGGCCTGCGCGCGGCCCGAGCTCGCCACCAGCATCACCGAGCGCTCCGGCGGGTGCTGCTTCAGGTGCTCTGCGATGGCGAGCAAGGTGGCGGCGGAGAGCGCCTCGTCCGCACCGGGGGAGCGCCCGGCGACGTGGGCGCTGCTGTCGTAAAACCCCTCCACCAGAACCAGCTCGTTGCGCCGCTCGGGCGATGTGCCCGGGATCATGCAGTAGATGTTCTCAGAGACGACGTTTTCCCAGACCGCCTTTGCGGTGAGCCGCACCGCCTCGGCCACCCGGCCCTCCGGAGCCGCCTCGAAGTCGCCGAACGCCTCCCGCAGGGCGGCGGCCGGCATCCAGAAGCGGGGGAACTGGACGGGGGAGAGCTCGAATTTTTCCTCGAACTCCATGCCGGTCGCATCCCCGCGGTCCACGTAGATCAGGGCTTTGGCCCCGAGGTTGACCGCCTGCAGCCAGTTGCGGCCGGAATGGAACTCCATGAGCAGGACCGCCCCCGCGATGGTCTTGCCGTTCAGGTTGGCCAGCTCGCCGTCGGCGGCGTAGACCAGGGGGCCGAGGAGCCCCGGGGGCGGGACGGCCTGGGGGCTGATGGCGTTGCCGGCGAGGGGGTGGAGGGCCAACGTGATCCCCCGTTGCAGGACCTCGAGCGTGCTCGCCCCGTGGCGGATGACGGGCACCGCGAAGAGGTGGGATGCGACCTCCCCGATGCCCGTCCCGGTGAGCGCCGCGGTGATGAGCTCGGCCGCACCCGCGTTGCCCGCACTGCCGGTGCTGCGGTCGCCGAAGGCGGCCAAGGCGGCCAGCCGCTCGCGGAAGTCGGCCGGCGTTCCGTCCGCGGCCGCGGCCGTGCCCGGGCCGCCGGTCAGAACCGCGGCCGCGAGGGCGCCGAGGAGCGCCAGCGCATGCCGGAGCGCCGGTCGCCGTGGCCGATGGGTGTCACCTCGCCGCATGTGCCGCTCACTCCCGGACCCGGATCTTGCCGATGGATATCGACAGCTCCTCACGGTTTTCGATCTTGTCGATCCGGCCGTCCCGGATCCAGACGACGCGGTCGGAGACGTTCAACATCTTGATGTCGTGGGTCGCGGAGATGACCGTGACCCGGCGTTCCTGGCTCAACCGCTTCAGGAGCGTGATGATCTCCTCCCCGGTGGTCAAATCCAGGTTGCCCGTCGGCTCATCGGCCAGGATGATGGCCGGGTCATTGGCCAGCGCCCGGGCGATCGCCACCCGCTGCTGCTGGCCGCCGGAGAGCTCGAAGGGTTTATGGCTGTGGCGATCGGCCAAACCGACCTGTTCGAGCAGCCGCATTCCCTTCTTGACGGTGGCGTCACTGTTCATTCCGGCGAAGACCATGGGCAGGGTGACGTTTTCAAGCGCGGTCATGACCTGGATGATGTTGAAGGTTTGAAAGATGTA
This sequence comes from Desulfobacteraceae bacterium, assembly GCA_041310895.1. GTDB lineage: Bacteria > Desulfobacterota > Desulfobacteria > Desulfobacterales > SpSt-501 > SpSt-501. Next base: position 13,901 of record JBFYWT010000100.1, read on the forward strand.
GCCGATCTTGCGGCAGCGCAACCAGGCGAGCTCATACGCATCGAGTTGGGCGATATCCACCTCGTCGATGAACACCTTCCCGGAACTGGGCTTGTCCAAGCCGCCGATCATGTTGAAGAGCGTGCTCTTGCCCGAGCCCGACGGGCCCATGATCGAAAGGTACTCGCCCCGGGCGATCTCGAGGTTCACCCCTTTCAAGGCCTGAACCTCGATCTTGCCGATCGTGAAGTTCTTGGTGACGCCGGATACCCGGACGACGTAGCTGGTCTCAGGCATGTGCTGCTCCAGAGCAGGGGCGTGGAGGTCTCATTGCTCCACCCGCATAGCCTCCACCGGCTGCATGCGGGCGGCCACCCAGGCCGGGTACAAGACCCCCGCCAAGCTCAACCCGACCCCGGTGGCGGTGGCCCAGGCGATGGAGAGGCCGAGGTCGCCCGCCCCGACCTCCCGGACGGCTTCAAGCCCGAAGCGGCCCAGGCCTGCGGCGAGGGCGAAGAGGGTGCCGGCCACCGCTCCGCCGGCGGCGCCGGCCAAGCCCTGCATGCCGGCCTCCAGCAGAAACAGCCGCAGCACGAAGCGATCGAGCGCGCCCAAGCACTTCATCGTTCCGATCTCCCGGAAGCGTTCGGTCACGGCCATGAGCTGGGCGTTCACGATGCCGACGACGCACACCAGGAGCGAGAGGATGATGATCCAGCGCTGCTTGGCCGTACTGGCCACATTGGCCTCCGCCGGGCCGAGGTCGTAGCCGGCGCGGACCAGGCGCTGGCGCAGCTCGGGGTTGCCGGAGGCGAGCATGCCGTTGGCGATGTCGGTGCTCACATCGACGAAACTCAGAAACGACACGGCCAGTACCAGGCTCAAGGTCGTGATCAACGAACGGAAGAACCGGACCTTGATGCTCTGGTAGGCGATCCGCACCGACGTGGCGAAGGGCAGCACCACCAGCCGGTCGGCGCGGGAAGCCCTGTCGGGCCTGTCCGAAAATATGCGTTCCTGGGTCATCGCGAGCTCGTCCACGAAGTTGCCGGCGACGCGGGGCATCGCTCCGGGATCCAACGGATAACATAGCGTACGCCGGCAGTAAACAGGAATGATTACGTGTTTTTAAACCGCGTGCGGTGCACGCGGTTTCACGTGCAACGAGTGACGCACGAACGTGCTTTTGTCTTTTCGGCCGACGGCCGAAAATCCAAGCCACCCGCTTTGCGGGTGGTCGTTGACTCTTGCAAGGTGCGGGTTCAGGCGGTGGCGAGCCAGGTTTCAAGCCAGCGGGCGGTGGCGGCGGCCCCGTTTAGGTCGATCGCGACCCGGGGCCTTTCCCGGCGGGCGAGGATCCGTTCCATGGCGGCGGCCAGCCGTTCCGGCGCCAGGTCCGCCGCCTGGATCACCTCGAGGGCGCCCAGCGCCGCCAGGCGCTCGGCGCGCAGCCGCTGCTCCCGGTTCTGGGCGAAGGGCCAGACCAGCGCCGGCACCTCGGCCGCGAGCAGGTTCATGGTGGTGTTGTACCCCCCCATGCTGACCGAGAGGTCGGCTGCCGCCAGCTCGGCCGGAAAATCGGTCGCGAAGCGCTCCAGCGTCACCGGCCCCCCGGCCAGGCGGGTGAGGCGGGCGACCTCCTCCGCGGGCATGAAGGGGCCGGTGAAGACGACCATCCGGGCCGGCCGTCCCCCGCGCAGCAGGGGGAAGGCGCGCATGGCGGTCTCGATCAGCGGGAACCCGACGCTGCCGCCACCGGCGCTGACGACGATCAGATCCTCGGCATCCCCCACCCCCCGTCGGACACGGACGCGGGCGCGGTCGCCCGGTGCCGGGCGGGGCGAGATGAAACCGGTGGTGATGACCGGGATGCGGATTTCGGCCCGCCGTCCGAAGGTCTCCTCCAGCCGCACCAGCCGCGGGTCGGTGTGGACCAGGACGGCCCCGAAATGACGGTTGAGCACCGCGACCACCCAGGCTTCGCGATCGGCCGCCTGGGGCTTTTCCACCAGGATGTCCCGCACGCTGCAGGCGACCCGGCAGGGGGGCAGCGCGCCGCCGGCGATGGCCGCAAGCACCGGGTCGATCTCGAAGCGGAAGGCCCGGCGCCCGAAGGGGTAGAGCTCGACCAGGAAGAGCGCGGGGGCCTCTTGCCGGAAGAGCGCGAGCAGCCGCGCGCGGCGATCCTGCTTGAGCGCTTCGATGTCGCCCCCACCCGGCGCCCGCAGCTCCCGGAACTCCGCGTCCATGGAGAGCTCCGGGAGGCGGACCTCCGTGACGTGGGGCGGCAGGTCGAGGTCGATCGGCGGTCCCCCCGACACCAGCACGACGTCGTGGTCGCTCAACGCCCGGCAGATTTCCAGGCTGCGGAAAAAATGGCCGATGCCGAGAACGTGCTGGCAGTAAAAAACGATCTTCATTCCACACGCTCCGTCGGTCGCGCGGGGCTGGTCCGTCGTCCCATCGCAGCTCCCCTCAAGGGCGTCTCACACCGGAGGAACGCCCAGGGTCTCGATGTCCGTGCGGGGGATCAGGCTCGGCTCCTTCGGGGCCGACCCGGCGTAGAACTCCCGGAACCCGTAGGCGCGCAGGATGGCGAGCAGCGGCGCGGAGTATTCGTTGAACGGAAAGCAGTAGGCCTCCGGGGTGCGGCCGAGGTGCCGGTGGAACCACTCCAGGCAGAGGTCGGTATCGCGCCGGATGAAATCGTGCCACTCGGCCTCGGAGCGTGCCTCCAGGCGTTCCTCCCGGAACTCGCACCCCGCAAAGGCAAGCCGCGAGCGAATCGCCAGGCCGCGGCGCAGGGGTGCGGGCACGTGCGCGAACCGCTCCTGCCGCCAGGCGCTCACCGGCCGGGGTTTCTTGGGGTGGACCGGGGTCAGGGTGACATCATGGAAATGGCTGTGGGCGCCGATCCGCACCCCGGGCTGGTCGGCGAGGTACCGGAGCTCCTCGGTGGTCATGAAGTCCTCCCGGCGCCCCTCGATGAAGGCCCGGCGCGAATAGTCGGCCGTGGTGCGGTGGTCGCGATGGCGCCCCTCGAAGCGGGCGCGGGCCGGGGCCTCCCGGATGAGCGATGTGGTGATGAAGAACTGCAGCGGGCGGGGGTGGGGGGCGAGCAGCGGAAAATAGTAGTAGTGGGAAAAAAGACCGTCGTCGAAGGTCAGCCGGTAGCGGTCGAGGGGCAGATCGAAGAATTCCGCCCTCAGGTCATGAATCATCAGGACGTCCATGTGCGCTGCCGCCATCACCCGCGCCCTCGGCTCCGGTCAGAATTGCTCGAGTTCATCGGCCTCCTCGAGCACCAGGCGTCCGTTCGTGACGCCGACCCAGTGCAGCCGGTAGGGCTGCCGGCCGGCTCCGGCCGTCCAGGCGATGGACTGCCCGCAGAGCGCGTGCACCAGGCTGCGGATGATGCCGCCATGGGCGACCACGAGGATGGTTTCGCCCGGCCAGGTGGCCGCGGCGCTCATCAGCGCCGCTTGGCAGCGTTCGAGCTGGCGGCGGCGCGACTCGCCCCCGGGCGGCTGGAAGTCCCACCCCGCCCGTTCCTGCGCGGCCACGAGTTTGCCCGCCTCGGCCCGGAGCTGAGCGATGGTTTTGGCCGTCCACTCCCCCCAGTCGAGCTCGCGCAGTCGGGAGTCGACGTGGACCGGAAGGTGGAGATGGGCGTTCAGCCGGTCGACCGTTGCCAGGCTCCGGCCGGCGTCGCTCGCCAGGATCCGGTCCCACCGGAAAGAGGTAAGGGCGGCGCCCCAGCGGTCCGCCTGCAGGTGACCGCGCGGGGTGAGGGGGGAGTCCTGCTGGCCCTGAATCCGCTTCTCGCTGTTCCATACGGTTTCGGCATGCCGCATCACGGCGAAACGGGAGGTCGTTGTTTCGCGCGGGGGGCCTGCGGATGTCGTCTCTGGTCGAAGGGGTTGCATGACGGTTTCGCGTGATCGTGTCGGGGCTACCGCCGGAGGGCGGCGATGATCTCTTTGCCGAAGGCTTTGCGCTGCCAGTGGCGCAGTTCGGCGACATCCGCCAACTCCTCGGGCCGGGCCGGCTTGCGCACGGCAACGGCCATCATGGCCGCCCGGTTGCAGACCAGCGCCGGTTCGATCTCAAGGCGCCGGGCGGCGGCCTCGCGCCAGCGTCTCAGCGCCTGGATGCGCTCGGAGGCGGCGGCGGAGAGGGACGGTGAGGTCGATTTTTGGCGCGGATAGCGCGGCCACTGGCCGGGCGGCAGGCGCAGCGCCGATTGGATGGCGGCGAGGATCCCCTCCCCATAGCGCTCGATCTGAAGCGGGCTCAAGGCCCCTGACTTTTCAAGTCCGGCGCGGTCGGCGGGCCTGGACTGGGCCAGGGCGAGCAGGCTCTCGGCATTGAACACTTTGAACACCGGCCGGTCCTTCTCGCGGGCGATCCGCCGGCGCAGGAGGAGCAGCTCCTCGAGCATCGCCAGACTTTTCGGATCGAGCCGCCCGGCCCCCTTGCAGCTCAGGAACAGGGGGTTCCCGTCCGCGGTGCCCGGCCGCACTTTGCTCAAGACCCGGCACTCCTCGTCGACCCAGGCCATCCGGCCCTTTTCCTGAAGGGCCGCCGTAAGCCGCTCGGCCAGGGAGGGCAGGTAGCGCGCGTCGGCGACGGCATAATCCAGCATCTGCCGGGGAAGCGGGCGACGGGACCAGTCCTTGCGCTGGTATTTCTTGTCCAGGCTGACGGCGAACAGCGTGTGAAGCACGGCATTCAGGCCGGTCTCCCGGTAGCCGAGAAACCGGCAGGCGAGCTGGGTGTCGAAAAGGTGCGTGATGCGGATGTCGAAATCCCGAAAGAGAGAGCGCACATCGTAGTCGGCCCCGTGGAAGACCTTGCGCATGCGGGCGTTGCGGAACACCGGCCGGAGGGGGGAGAGGTCCGGGAGGGCCAGGGTGTCGAGCACAACGTGGCGGCGGGCGGTGGCGAGCTGGACCAGGCACACCTTCTCCTGGAAATGAAACATCGAATCGGCTTCGAGATCGACCCCGAGGACCTCTTCGTGCGCCAATTCATCCGCCAGCTCGGTCAGCTGGCGCCCCGTCGTGATGACCTGGTAATCGGGAATTTTTTCCGGTTGCATCTTTTTGCTTGACCTGCGAGCCCTTTTTCTTGAAAATCAACATTTGTGCAGCGACCCGGGGGCCGACGGTCCCCCGGCCGCGCGCGAGCCGAACGAACGCGCGATCCCGGCCGGATCGGTGTTTTTTCCAATTCGTCCGCCAACGTCAGAAAGTGGAATTCTTAAATGATCAGCATAACACTTCCGGATGGGAACATAAAGCGTTTTGATCATTCCCCGACGGGCCTGGAGCTGGCCCGGGACATCTCCGAGGGCCTTTCCCGCAGCTGTGTCGCGATGGAGGTGGACCAGCGACTGATGGACCTCAACGCGCCCATCGACCGCGACGCTGCGGTGCGGCTGGTCACCACCCGGGACGCCGAGGCGCTTGAGATCATGCGCCACAGCGCCGCGCACGTCATGGCCCAGGCCATCCTGAGGCTCTTCCCGAGCGCCAAGCTCACCATCGGGCCGGTGGTCGAGGACGGGTTCTACTACGACATCGACATGCCGCCGGTCTCCGAGGAGGACTTCCCCCGCATCGAGGCGGAGATCCGCAAGATCACCCAGGCGAAGCTCCCCATCCGCCGGCGCGAGGTGACGAAGGCCGAGGCCCTGGAACTCTACCGCAACGAGCCCTATAAGCTCGAGATGATCCGGGAGCTCGCGGACGGCACCATCTCCGTCTACGAGCAGGGCGAGTTCGCCGACCTCTGCCGCGGGCCCCACGTCCCGCACACCGGCATGGTGAAGGCCATCAAGCTGCTCAAGGTCTCCGGCGCTTACTGGCGCGCCGATCCCTCCCGCGCCCAGCTCCAGCGCATCTACGGCACCGCCTTCTTCGACAAGAAGGCGCTCGATGACCACCTCCATTTTCTGGAGGAGGCCAAGCGCCGCAACCATCGCAAGATCGGCCAGGCCCTGGACCTTTTCAGCTTCCACGATGAGGCGCCCGGCATGGCCTTTTTCCACCCCAAGGGCATGGTGATCTGGAACGCGCTGCTCGACTACTGGCGCCGGGAGCACCGGGCGGCGGGCTACGTGGAGACCCAGACGCCGATCCTGCTCAACCGCTCGCTCTGGGAGCGCTCCGGGCACTGGGAGAACTACCGCGAGAACATGTACACCGCCACGATCGACGAGGTCGAATATGCGATCAAGCCCATGAACTGCCCCGGCGGGATGCTGCTCTACAACCGCAAGCCCCACTCCTACCGGGACCTGCCGCTGCGGGCGGCGGAGATCGGGCTGGTCCACCGCCACGAGCTCTCCGGGGTGCTCTCCGGCCTGTTCCGGGTGCGGGCGTTTCACCAGGACGACGCCCACATTTTCATGACTCCGGATCAGATCGAGCAGGAGATCCTGGGCGTGCTGCGCCTGGTCGAGACGATCTACAGCACCTTCGGCCTGGGCTTCCACCTCGAGCTCTCCACGCGACCCCAGAAGTCGATCGGCACCGACGAACAGTGGGCGCTCGCCACCGACGGGCTGAAATCGGCCCTCGCCGCCTACGGGAAAGAGTACCAGCTGAACGAGGGCGACGGGGCCTTCTATGGGCCCAAGATCGATGTCCACATCAAGGACGCCCTCGGCCGGACCTGGCAGTGCGGCACCATTCAACTGGACATGTCGCTGCCCGAACGCTTCAACCTGCACTACGTCGCCCGGGACAACGAACGCCGGCGGCCGATCATGATCCACCGCGTGATCTACGGATCGATCGAGCGCTTCCTCGGGATCCTGGTCGAGCATTTTGCCGGGCGGTTCCCGCTGTGGATGAGCCCGCTGCAGGCCGTCATCCTGCCCATGAACGACGAGCTTGCCCCGTATGCGCTGGAGGTAAAGGCGCGCTTCGCCGCCGCGGGGTTGCGGACGGAGGTGGACAGCCGCACCGAGA
>JBFYWT010000108.1:0-5129 GCA_041310895.1 Desulfobacteraceae bacterium
GCTCCTACGAGAAGTATCTCTCCGGCAGCCTCCGGGATTTCGATTACCCGGCGCGCGAAATCGAAGAGGCGGGAAAGATTCTGGCCAAGTACCCCAAACCGCAGATCCTGAAGAGCCGATAAGGTGCGGGGAGCGAGACGCACCTGATGAGTGTGGAACCCGAATCATCCAAAGCCAATCCCCTGAGCCGGCGCTGCCCGCGGCTGGGCGGGCCGGTCGCCTTCGGCTACTGCATGGGGTGCGAGCCCACGGGGCCCTGCCTGAAGGTCGTCGACTGCTGGTGGGAGACCTTCGACATCATCGGTTACCTGCAGGACCACTTGCCCGCGGATCACTTCGATGCGTTGATCGGCGCACGCCCGAAGCCGAAGATCGCCGCGCTGGTCGAGCTGATCGAAAAAGCACGAAAGGACATGACATCATGATGAAGGTTCTGGTGAGCGACAACCTCGAGGACGTGGGCCTGGACATTCTGCGCAAGGAGCCCGGGATCCAGCTGGACCTTCGCCCGGGCCTGAAACCTGACGAGCTCAAGGCCCTCATCGGCGATTACGATGCGCTCGTGATCCGCAGCGCCACCAAGGTCACCGAGGAGCTGCTCCAGGCCGCCCGCAGGCTCAAGGTGGTGGGGCGGGCCGGCATCGGACTGGACAACGTCGACATCCCGGCCGCCACCAAGCGCGGGATCATCGTCATGAACACCCCGGCGGGCAACGTCATCACCACCGCCGAGCACACCATCGCCATGATGATGGCCCTGAGCCGCAACATCCCCTGGGCGACGGCCTCCACCAAAGCGGGAATGTGGGAGAAGAAAAAACTCCAGGGCCGGGAGCTGTTCAACAAGGTGCTGGGCATCATCGGGTTCGGCAAGATCGGTTCGATCGTCGCCGACCGCGCCCGCGGCCTCAAGATGCAGGTCATCATCCATGACCCCTTTGTAACGGCCGAGGCGATCGAGAAGGCCGGCTACGAGGCCGTGACGCTCGATGAGCTCTACCGGCGTTCGGACTACATCACCGTGCATGTCCCCAAACTCAAGGACACCGTCGGGCTCTTGAACAAGGCGGCCTTCGACAAGATGAAGGACGGGGTGATGATCATCAACTGCGCCCGCGGCGGGATCGTCAACGAGGCCGACCTGAACGCGGCGCTGCGCTCCGGCAAGGTGGCGGGGGCGGCGCTCGACGTCTTCGAGAAGGAGCCTCCGGGCGAATGCCCGCTCTTCGCGGTCGACCGGGTCATCTGCACCCCGCACTTGGGGGCCTCGACGGTAGAGGCCCAGACCAACGTCGCGATCCAGGTCTCCGAGCAGATCCTGGCGTATCTGAAGACCGGCACCATCATCAACGCCGTGAACGTCCCGGCGGTGAGCGGGGAGCTCCTGGCCAAGATCGGGCCGCTCTTGACTTTGGGAGAGCGCATGGGCTGTCTCCTGGCCCAGCTCTGCCGGGGGCCGGCGAGCGAGATCGCCATCGAGTACGCCGGCGAGTTTCCGGAGCAGGATCTCTCGCCCGTGACCACCGCCATCCTCAAGGGGTTTCTCACCCCCATGGTGCAGGAGACGGTCAATTTCGTCAACGCCACGGTCATGGCCGGCGAGCGCGGAATCAAGGTCTCCGAGGCCCGGGCGCCTTCCGAGGAGTACGTCAACCTCGTGACCGTGCGGGCCCGGGCGAACGGCGCCCGCCACAGCGTGGCCGGGACCATCTTCGGCCGCAAGGACCCGCGGGTCGTCAAGATCGAAAACTTCCGCCTCGAGCTGGCTCCGCACGGGAAGTTCATCGTGATCCACAATCACGACAAGCCCGGCGCCATCGGCAGCATCGGCACCCTGCTCGGCGCCCACAGCGTCAACATCAGCCAGATGCGGGTCGGCAAGCAGGAAGACGGCGACAAGACCATGATCTACTTCCGGACCGACAACCCCATCCCGGAGGAAGTGATGGAAAAACTGCGCCGGCTGCCGCTCATCATCGACGTCATGGCCTTCGAGTTGTGACCGGCCGCGGTCAGCGTTCATCGACGCACGGCCTGACCCCAAAAAAGCCACTCTTCCCCGCCGGAAGAGTGGCTTTTTTGGGGGAAGTCATTAATTTTCTTTAAAGAAACCCATGGGATGAATTGTGGCAGAAACTTCATAGTTGTGCGCGCCACTTTCGCCACCCATGCCGCGGTATCGGCACAACAGACTGAAATCAAATCCAATATAATTCCATCATGCCTGGTACGCCATTTGCATTCTGCATCCGCCGGGGGTAGTTTGCGACCGCAGCTGGAACCCGTTATGCCGTGATGGCGTTCAGGCCGGTGAAATGGCGTTCATCAACCCACGCACCAAGCAGATCCAGATCAAGATTGTCTACTGCGGGCCGGCCTCGTCCGGGAAGACCGCCTGCCTGATTTACATCTATCAGCATCTGAAGCAGCAGGTGAGCGCCCAGCTCATGACCATCAACGCCTACGGCGACCACACCCTCTTTTTCGATTTTCTGCCGTTCAGCCTGGAGGATGTCAGTGGGTTCGACATCAAGGTGCGGCTTTACACCGTTCCGGGAAAAGCTCAGTACGATGCGACCCGCAGGACCCTGCTGAAGGGGGTGGACGGCATCGTTTTCGTGGCCGATGCCTCGGCCATGCGCAAGACCAACGTCCTGTCCCTGAAAAACCTGCAGGTCAACCTCGCGGCCAACCGCCTCGACCTCCAGAAGGTGCCCCTGGTCCTGCAGTTCAACAAGGTGGACCTGGCCGAGCAGGGGGTGATGCTCCTGCCCGACCCCATCCTGCTCGGGGATCTGAACAGCCGGCTGCGCCGGCCTTACTTCCGGTCGAGCGCCGTCAGCGGACTGAACGTTCTCGCGGCCTTGAAAAAGATCGTGACGATGAGCATCGCATCCATCGACGGCCGGGGGAGGTGAACGGGTGGAACGGATCGATCCAGGCGAGTTGTCGCTCCAGGTGAAACAGCGGATGGATGAGCTTTTCCCCGACAGCGCCGGGCCGGTTTCCGGCGCGGAGGCGGCCGGCGGGGCGGCGGACTACTGCCTGGCCGCATCCCGGCGCATCCTGAAATCCCTGGAGCTGAAATCGCAGCTGGAGCGGGTCCGGGAATACCTGAACGAGCTCATCCGGCTCCAGGGGCTGTTTGCGCGCGATATTCACCTGCGGACCCTGGTCCAGGTCCAGACCGCCGTGTGCCGCTATCTGCTTCACCATCCGCACCGGCTGGAGAGCCGCGCGCTGGCGCTGCTGTCGGAGGGCTTTGCGGGGCTTGAGCGCTTCAGTGCCGTGGAGCCGATGCCGGGCGCGGATAAGGAGCGGCAGGTGCGCGCGCTCATCCACGCCGTCAACACCTGGAAGAGGTCGCTCCGCGCGACGCAGGCCGGGGAGCAGGCGCCCGCGCCGGCGGAGGCGCCGTGCGCGGCTTCGGGCGCACCGGGCTCCGGTGTGGCGCGGCGGGCCGTTCCCGGTGCGTATTACCTGGTACCGGTGGAGGACATCGACGAGTTGAAGCGTTTCTTTCAGCGCGAAATGGCGCAGCTGCGGGCCGAGGTGTCCACCCGGCGGCGCTCGCCGTGAGATGACCTCCCCGGCCTGAACCGCTCATCCCACGCCGGGTGCAAGTGCGGCCCTATCCCAGCACGAGCGCGTCCGCCACCAGCTCCCAGAGATATTTTACCTCCAGGGCCTCCATGCCGTAGGTTTTCTTGACGGTTTCGAGCTGGGCGTGGCAGCTGTGGCAGGGCACGGCCACCATCTCGGCCCCGACGGCCCGGATCTGCTCCATTTTGCGGCGTCCGTAGTGGATGCGCTCGGCGTTGAAGCCGGTGGTCAGGGTCCCGCCGCCACCGCCGCAGCAGGTCTGGTTCATGCGGGAGGGGTAAAGGTCCACCCAGCGCTCCACGCAGCGGTCCAGGATCCAGCGGGGCTCCTCGAAATAGCCGTGCCCGAACCGCATCTGCGCCTTGCGCCCGTAGTTGCAGGGGTCGTGATAGGTGACGCGCTGCGGGAACCGGCTGCGGTCGATCCGGATCCGGCCGCTGCGGATGTAGTCGATCAAGAGGTCGAAGACCGTCACAAAGCGGTATTTCCTCAGGGCTTCCGGAAAGTGGCGTTCGAACCCGGACCGGGTCGCGAGGTAGGCGTGCCCTCACTCCGGCCAGAGGAGGGTCTCGATTCTGAGCGTCTCCATCTGTTCCAGGATGCGGCCGGCCATGATTTTTATGGCCGCATCGTCCCCGGTGAAGTAGCCCCAGCTCGTCCCCTCCCAGTTTTCGGAGGCGACCGTCCAACTCTCGCCGGCGGCGTGGAAGATCTTCCACCAGTGCTTGAGGTCCTCGGTGTGGGTGTTGACGAGCTTGTTGTGAATCGTGGTGAGGATCCGGGCCCCGCGGCGGTCGATTTGGACCTGAAACCCCTCGAAACCCGGCTCCTCGCGAATCTCGCCGGCGACATCCTCCAGGATGAAGAGGTAGTCCTCCTTCGGCAGGCGCAGGTTGTTGCCGGTCTCCAGGGCGGCGACGAGTCCCTTGTGCAGGATGCCCGGCACCCGCTCGCGCTCCCTGAGCGAGCGGACCCGGCGGACGATATCGGCGATGTGCACCCCCATCGGGCAGAGCTGTTCGCACTTGCCGCACATGGTGCAGATCCAAGGCCAGCGGGCCTCCACGAGCTCGGGCGTGCGGTCGAGAACCGCCAGGCGCACGAGCCGGCGGGGGTCGAACCCGTCGACCCCGGCGACCGGGCAGGCGCTGGCGCAGATGCCGCAGGTCATGCAGAGGTCCTGGTCGTAATTCCAACCGGCGCAGCCGGCAAGGCTCTCGGCGGATGGTTGCGTCACGTGGATGGTCTCCTCTGCGCTCCCTCCCTAAGGGAGATGAGCGTGCGGCGGAAGGCCGCCACCGTTTGAGTGAACTCCCCCGCCATGTTGGCGGCCAGGGAGGAGATCCGGATCCGCTCGGCTGCCATGCCGATCCGGCTTAATAATTGGGCGGTCTGATCAACCCGCCGCTCCGCAAACCCCCGGCCCTCGCGCGAGTGGCAGTTGTCCGCGTGGCAGGTCATGACCAGCACGCCCTCGGCCCCGCGGCGGAAGGGGGCCAGCAGCATTTCCGGCGCAAGGCTGCCAG
>JBFYWT010000195.1:0-4585 GCA_041310895.1 Desulfobacteraceae bacterium
CGATCACGATCGAGGCGGCCAAGACCATGGGGATCGACATGGTGCGCTCGGCCATGATGGTGGCCTGGGGCGACCAGTGGACGAACATGATCCAGCCCTTCTGGGCGCTGCCGCTCCTGGGTCTGGCGGGGCTCTCCGCCCGTGACGTCATGGGCTACACCACCATGGCGCTGCTCTGGAGCGGTGCGATCATGACTGTCAGCGCTCTCCTGATCGGCTTCGGGGTCTTGTAGGACCGTCCGCATCGGATTGAGATACCGGCGGCTGCACCGACCGGACGAGGCGCCGCCGCTTGACGAGAGGCCTCTCCCGGGCTGAAAAGCGGCGTCAAGCGGCAAAGGGTGCCGCGATGTGAAAAGGTTATGCCAGGCGTAGACGCCATCCCGACCTTTCGGGATGGCGTCTATTTTTGAGGAGGCCATGGCAACCAAGATTTTGATTCTATCGGCCTATTTTCTCGTCCTGCTCGCGATCGGCTACTTCACCCGTACGCACTGGCGCTCGACGCCGGCGGCCTATTTCCTGGCTGACCGCCGTCTGGGGACCCTCGTGCTCCTGGCCACCATGACCGCCACGAATTTCTCGGCCTTCACGGTCTTCGGGACCTCGGGCGCCGGCTACCGCGACGGCTGGAGCTTCTTCCCCATCATGGGGTTCGGAACGGGGTTCATGGCGCTGAGCTTCTGGGTTATCGGCCGCAAGGTGTGGCAGGTGGGCCGCGAACGCGGCCTCATCACTCCGCCCGAGCTCGTGCTCGCGCTCTATCAGAACCGGCCCCTGAGCCTGCTCTTCGCCCTGGTGATGATCGTTTTCACCATCCCCTACCTGGCACTCCAGCCCATGGCTGCCGGCTATGCCCTGCAGGAGGTCACCGGGCTGCCCTACCGCTGGGGCAGCGCGCTCGTGACCGGGGTCATCCTCCTCTACACCCTGCGGGGGGGGATGCGCTCGGTGGCCTGGACCGATCTCTTCCAGGGGATCCTGCTCCTCGCGCTGCTCGCGGCCGCCCTCTCTGTGGTGGCCGGCCATCATGGCGGCTTTGCGGCGGCCAGTGCGAAGGTCCTCGCGCTCAAGCCTGAGCTGTTCTCCCGGCCGGGGGGCCTGGGCCACTACACGCCCGGGATCTGGTTCAGCTATATGGCGCTCTGGTTCTTGTGCGACCCCATGTTCCCCCAATTGTTTCAGCGGTTTTTTGCCGCCAAAAGCGAGCAGGCCATCGCCCGCATGATGCTGCTCTACCCCTTTATCTGCACCGTGGTCTTCCTGCCGCCGATCGCGGTCGGGGTGCTGGGGCACCTCTCCTTCCCGGATCTGGCCGGCAAGCAGGCCGACCGCATCCTGCCGATGGTGGTGAACGCGGTGGCGGGTGATGTCATGGCCGCTCTCGTCACGGCCGCGGGGCTGGCGGCCCTTATGTCCACCATGGACTCGCAGTTGCTGACCTTGAGCTCCATCTTTTCCCGCGACATCCTGCCGGTTCTGGGGCGGCGGGCCGAGGCCTCCTCCAGCATCCCCGGCAGGCTTTTCGTCGCCGGGCTGAGCGCGGCCGGGCTGCTCCTGGCCTGGCACCCGCCAGCCACCATTCTCGAGATCGCCACCGAAACCTTCACCGGCCTGGCGGTCCTCTTTCCCACGGTGCTCTTCGGGCTTTATTGGCGGCGGGTGACCGCCGCGTCGGCCATCCTCTCCATCCTCACCGGCGAGGCCGTCCTGCTCTGTTTGCACTTCAAGTGGATGGCGGCGGCACCGTTTTTGCCGGTCGTGTGGGTGATGCTGGCAGCCTTCGGAACCTATCTTGCCGCCCATGGACTCATCCAGCTCCGAAAGGGCGGACGGTCCCTACGACTGCCCAAGTGGTCGGCGGACCCGAGCGTTCTGATGTTCGCGGCGCTCTTCCTGCTGGCGATGGACGTCTGGGCCTGGGGCCGGGTCGGCCCGATGGTGGCGGGGCTGCCCCTTTGGATCGCCCATTTCCTGTCGCTGTCGGTTCTGCAGACCGCGGTCATGGCGTTCATGCTGCGCCGGGCCGGGATCGGGGGTTGCCAGCCGGCCGAAACCGCTTAATGTCAAAAAGGGCCAGGTTTCCCGATAATGGATGCGGGATACAGGATATGGGATGACCGATCGGGGTCGGTATCGGAATCGGTATCGGCAGTTCAGTTCAGATTCCCTTGGGGATAGTGCCCGGCAATCCGTTTCCGAAGAAAAACAGATCGATACCGAACCCGATACCGACCCCGATGGGTTCGCTATCTTCCATTAGAATTCGGACCGGACAAAGGGGTTTAAAGATACAATGAGCCAAGGATTCGATTGACGGAGGAGCGTTGCATGCCCACGATTCCGATCTTCCCCCTGGGGCTGGTGCTGCTGCCCGGGATGCCGCTGCCGCTTCATATTTTCGAGGAGCGCTACAAGCTGATGATTTCCGAGTGCATGGCGGAGGAAAAACCCTTCGGGATCGTGCTCTTCGACGGGAAAGCCATCCAGACGGCGGGGTGCACGGCCCGCGTGATTCAGGTCTTGCATCGCTACGAGGACGGCCGCATGGACATTTTGACGCGCGGGGAGCAGCGGTTCGTCGTGCAGGCGCTGGTCGAGCGTAAACCTTACATGGAGGCCCGGGTTGCCTTTTTCGACGACGATCCGGAGGCGGGTGGGGAGGACCTGCCGCCTCTCGTGGAGACCGGCGTGAGCCGTCTGCGGACGCTGGCCGAGATGGGTGGGACAAGCGACATCGAGGAGTTGTCCGGCCTGTCGGACCCCCGCCGGCTCTCCTTTGCGATTGCCGCTCTCGAGGAGATCACCCCGAAGGAAAAACAGCGCTTTCTCGAAATGACTTCGATCGGCAAGCGGTTGCGCACGGGCGTCGAAGTCCTCGAGCGCCTCATCGAACGTGTTCAGCTGACGCAGCAGATCCAGGCGATCATCGGCGGCAACGGTCATCCGCCCAAAACGCTTTTGGGGAAAATCGCAGCGCCTGAGGAGTAACGGGTTTGCAGAAGCTTGTCCGCACCGTTGTTATAGCATCCCCCCTCCCCCGGCCCCTCCCGCAAGGGGAGGGGAGATATGTGAGGGGGGCGGCGGGGTGGGGGTGATCGCATCACTCCGCTGCCGGGAGCCACAGATAGTAAAACCCCGCCTGGTGTGACGGCGTCAGGCGCGGGAGCCCCAGGTCAAGCCACGCCACCGGCCGGCCGCCTTCGTAGGATGTCACGGGGTTGTAGATGTTGTCGTTCGGGTTTTCGTTGCGACGGTAGACGATGACCCGCGCGTTCGCCGGCAGGCCGGCGCGGGTGCGGGCCTCCTGCAGGGCATCGGGCATGTAGCCGATCCCGTCCACCAGCCCCAGACTCAGCGCCCGTTCCGCCAGGAACACCCGCGCGGTGGCGACCTCCGCCAGGGCGGCCGGGTCGGCCTTGCGGTGGAGGAGCACCAGATCGCTGAAGCGCTTGCCGAGCTGCTCCGTCATGGCGTTCATCAGGGTCTGCTCCTCCGGGGTCGCGGGCCGGAAGGGCGAGCCGATGTCCTTGTTAACCCCGGACTTGCTGACCTCGACGCCCACGCCGATCTTCTCCATAAGCCCGGAGACTTTCGGCCGGATGAAAATCACCCCGACCGACCCCGTGACGGTGGTGGGGTGCGCCAGGATGTGGTCGGCGGGCAGGGCGATGTAATAGCCCCCGGAGGCCGCCACGTCGAGCATGGCGGCCACGACCGGGATCTTGCGTTCCTCTTTGAACCGCATGATCTCATGGTAGAGGATATCGCTGCCGGTGACCGAGCCGCCGGGGGAGTTGATCTGCAGCACCACGGCTTTGATCATGGGGTCTTCGCCGGCTTTGCGCAGGTGTGAGACCACCTCCTGCACCATGCTCGGCCGGGTGCGGATCAGCCCTTCGTCGGGGCTGTTCGAGATGACACCCCGGACAGGAATCACCAGGATTTTTTCCTCCGTCCTGCCCTCCAGGGTGAATTCCTGAAGCGGGTCGGTCTGGCTGGGGAAGAGCTTGATCCGGGGGGCGGCACACCCGCTGCCTAAAAGAACCAGAGTTGCCAGGATAACGGACAGGATGGTCGTCGGCATAAGGTTCCTTCTCGCGGACGTCAGGGTCCTGCGATGGGGGAACGCCGGCCCTTCAAGCGAGCAGGCCGGCATCCTTGAGAATGGTTTGAATTTCGGATTTTTCCTTTTCCGAGGCCGGCAACAGCGGCGGCCGGGGATCGCCGCCGTAGTAGCCGAGCATGTCGAGGGCCGCCTTCAGGCCGGGGACGCCGTAGGTGACCGTGAGGGCGGTGTTGACCGGGAGCATTTTGAGCTGGAGCTTGCTCGCCGCCTCGATTTCGCCTTTCTTGAGCAGGTTGCAGATGCGGACGCAGGCCCGGGGCGCCACATTGGCAAGGGCGACGATTCCGCCCACGCAGCCCAGGGTGAGGGCACCGAAGAGGGCCCCGGCGGTTCCGACGAGCACGCTGAACTCCTCGGCCACACGGCTGACCATCTCCCCCAGGGTGGAGACGTTGCCGTTGCTGTCCTTGATTCCGATGATGTTGGGATGCCGGGATAGCTTGGCCACGAGGTCCA
>JBFYWT010000214.1:0-3432 GCA_041310895.1 Desulfobacteraceae bacterium
CGCCTGCTGACGCCGCTGATCGACCTGTCCCAGGGCGTTCGGTGCGCCGAAGCCCCCCTGCTGGAAGCCGCCGAACAGATGGGCGTGAACCGCAAGGCCGCGCAGGCCGCCTTCGCCGCCGCCCGGCAGCGGCAGCTCGATTGCTTCGCCGCCATGAAAGAGGCCGGCAGGCAGGCGCTCGCCGAACTGGAAGCCCATCCCGAGAGCTTCGCCGTCGTCATCTTCGCGCGGCCCTACAACGGGTTTGCCGAAGAAGCCCACATGGGCATCCCCCACAAATTCGCTTCGCGCGGCGTCCCGGTGATCCCGCTCGATTTCCTCGAACTGGACCGAGAGCGCTCCAAACGCCACATGTACTGGGGCATGGGCAAGCTCCTCATGAAGGCCGCGCGGCGGGTCGAAAAGCACCCCCAGCTCTTCGGGACCTACATCACCAATTTCTCGTGCGGCCCGGACTCCTTCGTCATCAGCTATTTCCGCGACATCATGGGCCGCAAGCCGTCGTTGACGCTCGAGCTCGACAGCCACACGGCCGATGCCGGACTGGAGACGCGGGTGGAGGCGTTCCTCGACATCGTGAACGCCTATCGCCAGCTGCTCGCCCGGCGCCTGATCGCCCCGCGTCAAAGCGCCTTCACCCCAGCCCGCATCCGGCTCGACGACGGCCGTGCCCGGGTCGAGACCTCCTCCGGAGAGGTCCTGCCTCTGACCGACCCGCGCGTCACCGTCCTCATCCCCTCCATGGGCCGGCTGGCCGCGGAAGCCGGGGCCGCGATATTGAAAGGCTACGGGCTGAATGCCCGCGCCGGCCGCGAGAACGACGAGGCCATCCTGAAGCTCGGCCGCGCCAACACCTCGTGCAAGGAATGCCTGCCGCTGATTTTAACCACCGGCACCCTGCTCAGCTACATCCAGAACGGGAGGCGCCCGGAGGAGGTCGTCGTCTATTTCATGCCGACCGGCTCCGGACCCTGCCGATTCGGCCAGTACTACATCTTCATGGAGGACCTCGTCCGCCGCCTGGAGATCCCGAACGTCGCCCTGCTGGCCTTGTCCTCGGACAACTCCTATGTCGGAATGGACAAGAATTTCGATCGCCACGCCTGGTGGGCGGTGGTCGTCTCCGATGTCATGGAGGACATCCGCGCGATGCTTCTGGCCAATGCCGTCGAACCCGCCTCCGCCATGGCGGTTTTCGACGAGGAGTGGCGCCAGATCCTATCGGTCATGGAAAAAGCCGATTTCAAGCTCCTCACCCGGCGGCTCGCCGCCTGCGCGGAGCGCCTGCGCGCCGTCCCCCTGCGGCGGCCGACGGCCGAGGTTCCCACCATCAGTCTGACCGGCGAGATTTTCGTGCGCCGCGATGCGCTTTCGCGCCAATTCCTGACCGAGCGCCTGGCCGAGAGGGGGTTTGCCACCGTCTGCGCGCCGATCGCCGAGTGGGTGCACTACTGCAATTACCTGGTGAACCACGGGTTCAATCATGATTCGCTCAGAGCCATGCAGCTGTTTAAGTTCAAGCTGCGCAACTTTTTCCAGGGGCGCTACGAACGGCAGATCAAATCGATTCTGGCCCGCTCTGGTCTGGTGAAGGCCGCCAGCCTGGATGTGGCGACCGTGATCGCCAACGCCAGCCCCCACCTCTCCCCCAATTTGACCGGCGAGGCGGTCCTGACCGTCGGCGGCTCCCTCACGGAGATCATCCACCATTCCTGCGGGGTCATCGCCATCGGGCCCTTCGGCTGCATGCCCAACCGAATCTCGGAGGCGATCCTGAGCGAAACCATGACCGCCCGGAACAAGCTGGCCACCGATCCGGCCAACCCGGCGCTACGGGCGGTCCTGACGGACATCGACGATCTGCCGTTTCTGGCGATCGAAACCGACGGCTCGCCGTTTCCTCAACTGATCACGGCCAAGCTCGAAACCTTTCTGCTGCGGGCCGAGCGCATCCACCAGCGGATGCTGGCCGGCGGCAGGCACGCCTGACGGCCAGGACCCAGCGCCATGCCGCCGCCCGAAATCGTGCGCCTGCCGCCACCCCGTTTCGAGGGTCCGGTTTCGGTCGAGCAGACGCTTCTGGCGCGGCGTTCGATGCGAACCTTCTCCCGTGACCCGCTCACCGTCGATGACCTCACCCAGTTGCTCTGGGCCGCCCAGGGCATCACGCATTCACAGGGCTATCGCACCGCACCCTCCGCCGGGGCCCTCTATCCGCTCGAGCTGTACGTCGTCGCCGGGCATGTGGTCGGGCTGCCGGGCGGGCTTTACCGCTATCTCGGCCGTGAACATGCCCTGCACGCCAAATCGGCCCGCGACCTGCGGGCCGATTTGGCTGCGGCGGCCCATGGCCAGCGACCGGTTGAACGCGCGCCAGCGAGTTTCCTGTTCACCGCGGTCTACGAGCGGATGACCGCGAAATACGGACACCGCGGCGTGCGCTACGTCGACATGGAGGCCGGCCATGCCGCCCAGAACCTGTGCCTGCAGGCCGTGGCGCTGGACCTCAAGTCGGTGGTGATCGGCGCATTTCAGGATGAGGCGGTCCGACAGCTCGCGATGCTCCCGGCGGACGAAGCGCCGCTGTACCTGGTTCCGGTGGGCAGGTAAGGAACGATGCTGGATACCGGATGCTCGATGCTGGATAAACGAAACCGCCCTCGAACAAGGTCCCTTTATCATCCAGCATCCCGTATCTCGTATCCAGTATCCAGTATCTCGTTATCAATCACCGCTCACGAATGCAGCATTCAGAGCCTGGATAATTGACACCGCACCCGCACAAGAAGGCCATCTGGGGCTGGGCCCTTTACGACTGGGCCAACTCCGCCTTCGCCACCACGGTGATGGCCGGTTTCTTCCCGGTTTTTTTCAAGCAGTACTGGAGCCACGGGGCCGACGTCAACCTGAGCACGGCCCAGCTCGGGTTCGGCAACGCCGTCGCCGGGCTCGCGATCGCGGTGCTGGCACCGATCATCGGCGCTGCGGCCGATACGGCTTCGGCCAAAAAGCGGTTTCTGGCCTTCTTCGCCTATCTGGGCGCGCTCGCCACCGCCGCACTCTTCTGGGTCGGCCAGGGGCAATGGGCCTGGGCGATCTTCTGCTACGCGCTGGGGATCGTCGGGTTTTCCGGGGCCAACGTGTTCTACGACGCGCTGCTGCCCGCCGTCGCTCCGCAGAACCGCCTCGACGCCATATCGAGCCTGGGCTATGCCCTGGGCTACCTCGGCGGCGGCCTGCTCTTCCTCCTGAACGTGGCCATGAGCCTGGCTCCCCGGACCTTCGGACTGGCGGATGCGACGGCCGCCGTGCGCCTGGCGTTCATCTCGGCAGCGCTGTGGTGGGGCGGGTTCACGGTGTTCACGCTCCTCTGGGTCCCGGAGCCGCGGACGGCGAGGGCGCCCCTAAACCTCCGGCAGGCCGCCGGAGCGG
>JBFYWT010000217.1:0-9423 GCA_041310895.1 Desulfobacteraceae bacterium
CTCTCGCCGCGATGAAGCGGGCACCCGAAAATTTTGAAGCCGGCGACGCGCTCGCGTCGAGCAGCCGCCGGCCCCACACAGGTTGAACCAGATGATGCTGACCCCTTTTAAAAGGGTGGCCCTGCTGGCGATCGTGCTTTTGGCGGCGGGCTCCCTGATCTCGTTTGCGGCTCCCCCGCAGGACCCCGGCGCTCCGGAGATGATGCTCGCGGGCGGGACCAGCGGCAAGGTCCCGTTTCCCCACCTGCGGCATCAGCAGATGCTTACGGACTGCAACCTGTGCCACCTCAAGTTTCCCCAGACGCCGGGGGCGATCGAGGCGCTCAAGACCGAGGGGAAGCTCGCCAAGAAAGAGGTCATGAACACAGTCTGCACCAAGTGCCACAAGGAGAAGAAGCTCGCCGGCGAGGCCAGCGGGCCGACCACCTGCACCACCTGCCACGTGAAGGGATGAAGAGGCCCACCGCATGCTGATTCTCGGTCTCCAAGGCAGCCCCCGCAAGAAAGGCAACACCCAGTTTCTGCTCTCCACGTTTTTGCAGGCGGCGGAAGAGAAGGGGGCCGTCACCCGGACCATCCAGGTGGCGGAACGCAACGTCCTGCCCTGCAAAGAGTACGTCGTCTGCGAGCGCAAGGGCACCTGCCCGATCGACGACGACATGGCGTCCGAGATTTACGGGCTGCTGCGCCAGGCTGAGGTGGTGGTGCTCGCCACCCCGATTTTCTTCTACAACATGACCTCCCAGCTCAAGGCCCTGGTGGACCGCTGCCAGACCTTCTGGGCGCGCAAGTACCGCCTGAAACTGGCCGACCCGCTCAAGGCGACCCGGCGCGGCTTCCTGCTCAGCGTGGCCGCAACCCGCGGCAAAACCCTCTTCGACGGGCTGCAGCTGACCACGAAGTACTTCTTTGACGCCATCGACGCTCGCTTCGAGGGCAGCCTGCTCTATCGGGGCATCGAGGGGCCTAAGGACATGGCGAACCATCCCGCCGTCCGTCAGGAGGTGGCGGCGGCGGTCGCGGCGCTCATGGCCCACTACAGCCCGCGCCGGAAAGTGCTCTTTCTCTGCCGCCGGAACGCCGCCCGCAGCCAGATGGCGGGGGCGTTCGCCCAGCGCCTGGCCGGCGACCGCCTGGATGTGGCCACCGGCGGCAGCGAGCCCGCGGATGCGATCGACCCCGACATGGCGCGGGTGATGGCGGAAGTCGGCATCGACGTGGGCTTCCACCGGCCGCAGGGGATCGATGCCGCCCTGGCCCACGGCACCCCGGGCACGATCGTCAGCATGGGCTGCGGCGACAGCTGCCCCGCGCTCCCGGGAACGGACCGCCGGGAGTGGGACCTACCGGACCCGGCCGGCCAGCCGGTCGAGGTCATGCGCCGGTCGCGCGATGCGATTGAATCCCGCGTCAAGGAGTTGATCGGCGAGTTGACGGCGGGATAGAGATGAATCTCTTTTTTTTGTGGAGGTGTAACGATGGCAAAACCCGAAGAGATGTACCAGTGCCAAACCGTCAACTGCGGGTGCCTGTACGACCCGGATCGCGGCGACCGCCGCGGCAAGGTGCCCAAGGGGGTCCAGTTTCAGGATCTGGGGGAGAATTGGTGCTGCCCGGTCTGCGGCGCCGGCAAAAGGATGTTCAAGCCGCTGGCCGGACCGGGGTCCGTGAAGGACGATCCATCGGTCTGAACCGAAGCGTTGCCCCGAACCGGCCCCGGTAACGTTCGATTTCGTGGAAAGCAGTCGAGCGATTCAACAATCCATATTCCAACCCAAAGGAGGAGAGCGCGATGGACAGGTATGTGTGTCAGGTGTGCGGTTACATTTACGACCCGGCCCAGGGCGACCCGGACAACGGCGTCAAGCCCGGGACCCCTTTCGAAAAAGTGCCTGACAGCTGGGAGTGCCCGGTCTGCGGCGCCTCGAAGGCGGACTTCGCCAAAGAGGCCTAAACCGGGCGGGGACGCCCTGCTTTGAATCGGATGTCGAATGCCCTTGTCTTCCCCGGCGGCATGGTCGTGAAGACAAGGGCTTTTATTTGAACGCTTCAATAGAAGCCATCCCATAGACGACAGCGGAGGGTTTTCCCTCTTGCCGGTTTGCGCACCACCGAGCCGATTGCGAATCCGGTCCCGATGATTACAGTTGACTGTTATAGAAACGAACGCGTTCGCGGCGAGGCGGCAACCGTTTACGTTCACGACAAGTGCTTACACGAGGTGACGAATGCATCCGGTACAAATTGCTCCAGGCGTATACGACGTCGGCGTCAGTGATTGGAACATAAGGGATTTCCATGGCTATTCCACCGATCTGGGAACGACCTACAATGCCTTTCTGGTCGTGGACGAAAAGGTGGCCCTGATCGACTCAGTCAAAAAGGAGTTCTCCGACCAGCTGCTCGACAACATCGCGCGCATCGTCGATCCGAAAAAAATCGATTTCGTCGTCAGCAATCACACCGAGCCCGACCACGCCGGCAGCTTGGAGCGGGTGATGCACCGGGTCGGCGAGGACAAGCCCCTCATCTGCTCCAAGATGGGCCACAAGAACCTTCCGAAGCACTTCTCCCGCCAATGGAACTATCGCCCGGTCGAAAACGGGGAGGAGCTGAGCCTCGGCAAGCGCACCCTCACCTTCCTCGAAACCCGCATGGTGCACTGGCCCGACAGCATGTTCAGCCTGCTCAAGGAAGACGGCATCCTTTTTTCAAGCGACGGGTTCGGCCAGCACTACGCCGGACCGGAGAAGTTTGACGACGAGATCGGCGAGCGCATCATGGCGCCCGCCAAGAAATACTTTGCCAACATCCTGCTGCTCTACGCCCCGCTGATCGACAAGCTGATCCGCCAGGTCCAGGAACTCAAGCTCGACATCCGCATGATCTGCCCCGACCACGGAGTCATCTGGCGCCGGGACCCGGGCAAGATCATCGCCGCCTACCGGCACTGGTGCCGGCAGGCGCCCGAAAAAAAGGCCGTCGTCGTCTACGACACCATGTGGAAGAGCACTCAGAAAATGGCCGAGGCTATCAGCGAGGGGATCACGGCCGAGGGCGTATACTCCCGCCCCCTCAGCCTGCGGGCCTGGCACCGCAGCGAGGTGATGACCGAGGTGTTCGACGCCCGGTCGGTGGTGATGGGCTCGCCGACGTTGAACAACGGCCTCTACCCCAGCCTGGCGGACTTTCTCTGCTACATGAAAGGGCTCAAGCCAAAGAATAAGATCGGGGCCGCCTTCGGCTCCTACGGCTGGAGCGGGGAGGCCGTGAAACTGATCGAAAAAGAGCTTGGGGAGATGGGCATTCCGCTCGCCCAGCCTGGGCTGAAGATCCAGTTCGTGCCCGAAAAGGCGCATCTCGAAACCTGCCGCGAATTCGGCCGTCAGATCGGCCGTGCGGTCCAATCCGGCGTACCGGCGTCGTCTTGATGCCTAAAACAGCGTCGCATGTGGAGCTTATGAAACGACCGGTGGTTGAATTGAGCGACTGCATCCGCTGCGAGGTGTGCGTGGAGGCCTGCCCGTCCGTTTTCCGGATGAACGACGCCGGTTTCGTGGAGGTGGCCGACCTGTCGAGCTATCCCGAGAGCGAGGTGAACGAGGCCATCAAGAACTGCCCGGCGGATTGCATCTTCTGGGAAGAGGAATAACGCGGACCGTTTTATGCCGACGACCCAACCCTCGGGGAGGGAGTTGAAACAGCTGATTGCAGGGCATTTGCGATCGGCCGAGCTCGACTCTGCCCTGGCCCGGGTAATGCGAATTCCGGCCCGCCGGGCGGTGAACCCGCTCTTTTCCCTCTTCTGTGACCGGGACCCGCTCCTGCGCTGGCGGGCCGTTACCGCCATGGGGGCCGTCGTGGCGGCCCTTGCCGAACGCGAACCGGAGTCCGCCCGGGTGGTGATGCGCCGGTTCATGTGGAACCTGAACGAGGAGTCCGGCGGGATCGGGTGGGGCTGCCCGGAGGCCATGGGCGAGAGCACGGCCCGCAGTGCGCAGCTCGCTGCGGAGTACGGTTGCATCCTAATCTCCTACCTCTGGCCGCGGGGTAATTTTCTCGAATTTTCAGCCATCCAGCCGGGCGTGCTCTGGGGGGTGGGCCGACTGGGATATGCCCGGCCGGGGGTGTTGGGGGAGTGCGCCGCGCGCATCAACCCCTTCCTGACGGCCGAGGATGCCCCGCGCCGGGGAGTGGCCGCCTGGGCCGCCGGCGCCCTCGGCAACGCCGAGTCGCTCGCGCTGCTCGCGCGGCTGGCGGAGGACTCGGCAGACCTCGATTTCTACCAGGAGGGGCAGCTCAACCGGGTTTCGGTGGGCGAGTTGGCCCGCACCGCCCTCCTGCGCCTGAACACCGCATCGGCAAGAGGGGCGGACTCATGAAATGGACCGCCGCCGCCGAGGCCGCCGTCAAAAGGGTCCCTTTTTTTGTCCGTAAACGGGTGCGTGCCCGGGTCGAGGCCGAAGCCCAGGCGGCCGGCCGGCCCGAAGTCTCCCTGGCCGATGTCGAGGCCACCCAGGCCCGTTATCTGTCCGGCATGCACTCCGAAATCAAGGGCTACCAGCTTGAGGCATGTTTCGGGCCGAGCGGCTGCCCGCACCGGGCGGCGGATAGCACTCGGCTTTTTGAGCGACTCGAAACCGTGCTGAAGGGGGAGGATCTGCTCGGTTTCCTGCGCCGCCGGGTCGCCGGGGACCTCAAGTTCCACCACGAGTTCCGGATCACCGTGGCGGACTGCTCCAACGCCTGCTCCCAGCCCCAGATCAAGGATATCGGCGTCATCGGCGCCTGCCTGCCGGTTGTCACAGATGAGCCATGCTCCCGTTGCGAGGCGTGCGTCGGCGCCTGTGCCGAGAATGCCCTTGCATTGGATTCGAAGCACGAAAGCCCCGCCATTGATCCGGCACGCTGCCTCACCTGCGGCGACTGCGTCACGGTCTGCCCGACCGGCACGCTTGCCGCCGGGCGACGCGGCTATCGCGTGCAGTTGGGCGGGCGCCTCGGCCGCCATCCGAGCCTCGCCCGGGAGCTGCCATGCATTTTGGACGAGGAACAGGTCGTCGCGGTCGTGCGGGCATGCCTGCACCTCTACAAGGAACGCAGCCGGGTCGGCGAGCGTTTTTCCCGCCTGTTTCAGGAGTCGGATTTCGACAACCTCACCCGCCGCTTCTGCGCTACCGCGGTTTGACACGGCCGCAGTCGTCCCTACTATCCGTTCATTAACCGATTCAAGCCCAAACCGTGAGGAAGGTTACGCATTCATGGCCAAGAAGACATTCTCCATTCCCAAGATTGCATGCGGTCACTGCGTGATGGCCATCAAAAACGAGCTGGCCGAAATGCCGGGCGTGCATAAGGTGGAGGGCAATCCCCAGGGCAAGACCATCGAGGTGGAGTGGGACGCTCCAGCCACCGAGGAGGGGATCCGGGCCGCTCTGACCGACATCAACTACCCGGCCGCCTGACCATGGACCGCAACGCCCTTCTGCTGACGGCGCTCCGCGCCTCGGTCCGGGCCGGGCTGGCTACGCTTGAGGTGTATCAGACCGACTTTGAAGTTGAGCACAAAGCCGACCAGTCGCCGCTGACCGTGGCGGACAGGCGCTCGCACGCGATCATCGCCCGGGCGCTCGCCGGCACAAAGATCCCCGTTCTGAGCGAGGAGGGAAAAAGCCTCCCGTACGCCGAACGCCGGGACTGGCGGCGGCTGTGGATCGTAGACCCCCTCGACGGCACCAAAGAGTTCATCAAGCGCCTGGGTGAGTTCACGATCAACATCGCCCTGGTCGAGGATCAGCGCCCGACCCTGGGGGTGGTCTACGTACCCGTCAAGCGGACGCTCTACTTCGGGAGGCTGGAGGACGGAGCTTTTCGCCTCGATGACTCCGAGGCTCTCGCGACGCTCGCCGCCGGCGAATCTGACCCTGACCCGTCCGCGGCCATCGCCGGTCTCAAGGCGCGCGCCACGGAACTTCCCGACGACCTGAACGTGCATGCCCCCTTTGTCATCGTCGGCAGCCGCTCCCATGCCACGGAGGAGTTGCATGCTTTTGTCGCACAGAGGCGGCAGGAGTTGGGGGAGGTCCGCTTTGTGTCTGCCGGCAGCTCCATCAAATACTGCCTCGTGGCCGAGGGGCGCGCGGACGTCTATCCCCGGCTGGGACCGACCATGGAGTGGGACACTGCCGCGGGCCAGGCGATCGTCGAAGCGGCCGGGGCCACCATGCTCCGGCACGACACCGGATCCCCGATGCGCTACAACAAGGAAGACCTGTTGAACCCCTGGCATGTGGTGACGAGGAAAAAAAGTGATGAGTAACGAGCAACGAGTAAAAGAATTGGATCGCTCCTCGGTGGTGCCTGCTCGTTGCGCGTGACTTGTATAAGGATCTCTGATCGGTTCCTTTACTCGTTCCTCGATGCTCTTTATTGGCTTTGCATGCCGCCGGCGGCAGCGTTTCGTCAGCGAGTAAGTTCAGATTTTGTGGGAGTGGCTTCCAGCCGCGATCCGATCGCGGCAACCAGCCTTTGCCGCTGGCTACGGCGGTCAAGAGATGCCGCTCCCACAGAAAGAAAGCCTGACTTATTTGGAAGGTCCTGACCGGTTCTTTCACTCGTTACTCGTTGCTCGTTACTTGCTTATGCCTACTCAGACCCTCCAGATCCCCGTGCACGGCATGAGCTGCGCGAATTGCGCGGCCACGATCGAACGCGCGGTGAAAAAGCTGCCCGGCGTTTCCGCGGTGAGCGTCAATTTTGCCGGGGAGCAGGCGGCGGTCGCCTTCGACCCGAAAGCCCTTACGCTCCCGGACCTTGTCGCCAAGATCCGGACGTCCGGCTATTCGGTGCCGACGGCCCGGCTGGAGCTTGCGATCACCGGCATGACCTGCGCCAACTGTGCAGCGACGGTGGAGCGGACGCTGTCAAAAAAAGTTCCGGGGGTCGTTCACGCAGCTGTCAATTTCGCCTCCGAGAGCGCCTCCGTGGAGTACCTGCCGGACCTGGTCGGGATCCCGGAGCTGACGGGTGCGGTCGCCGCCGCCGGCTTCGGAGCCGCCGTTCCTGCAGAGACTGCGGCGGCCGAAGATGCCGAGGCGGCCGCCCGGCGCCGGGAGGTGGCCGACCAGACCCGCAAGTTTCTGATAGGAGTCGCCTTCACCCTGCCCCTTTTCCTCCTCAGCATGGGGCGGGACTTCGGGTTGATCGGTGATTGGAGCCATGCTCCCTGGGTGAACTGGCTCCTATGGGCACTGGCCACCCCGGTGCAATTCTACACGGGCTGGGACTATTACACCGGCGGGTTCAACAGCCTGCGCAACCGCAGCGCCAACATGGACGTGCTCGTGGCCCTGGGTTCCTCCACGGCCTATTTCTATTCCGTCGCCCTTTTGCTGCACCCACCGCTCGGGGACCACGTCTATTTCGAGACCGCTGCGGTCATCATCACCCTGATCAAGCTCGGCAAGATGCTCGAATCCCGCACCAAGTCCCGCACCGGCGGGGCCATCCGCAAACTCATCGGCCTGAAGCCCCGAACCGCCGTCGTCCTCGAGAACGGCACCGAGCGGGAGACCCCGCTCTCTCAGGTGCGGGTGGACGATCTCGTCCTCGTCCGGCCCGGCGGCAGCCTGCCGGTGGACGGAGTGGTCGTCGCGGGGGAGTCCGCGGTGGACGAGTCCATGCTGAGCGGCGAGCCGCTCCCGGTGGACAAGCGTCCGGGGGACAGGGTCGTCGGCGGCAGCATCAACGGCGAAGGACTTCTCAAAGTCCGCGCCCGGGCGGTGGGCAAGGCCACAGTGCTCGCCCAGATCATCCGCCTGGTTCAGGAGGCCCAGGGCAGCAAGGCCCCGATTCAGGCCCTGGCCGACCGCGCGGCGGCTGTTTTCGTGCCGGCGATCATCGTGCTGGCGCTGGTCGTCTTCCTCCTGTGGTGGGCCCTCGACGGGAATTTCGTCACCGCCATGATCCGTCTCGTGGCGGTGTTGGTCATCGCCTGCCCGTGCGCCCTCGGGCTCGCCACCCCGACCGCCATCATGGCCGGGATCGGGAAGGGAGCGGAGCACGGGATCCTTTTCAAGAACAGCGAGACGCTCGAGCGGGCGAGCCGGCTCAGCGCCGTCCTGCTCGACAAGACCGGCACCATCACGGCCGGCCGGCCGGCAGTGGTCGATGTGCGGTCCTTCACGCCGGCCGGGTTGCACCCGACTGAGCTGCTGGCACTGGCGGCGGCGGCGGAGAAGGGCTCGGAGCACCCGCTGGGGCGGGCGATCGTGCGGCACGCCGAGTCGTTGGGTCTTGAACTCTCCGAGCCGCTCGAGTTCAAGGCGGCCGGGGGCAGCGGGGTCCAGGCCCGCGTCGAGGGAGCGCATGTGGCCATCGGGAAACCCGCCTGGATCGAAACGGATCTCGGCATCGCGCTGGGCGCCGACCGGGAGGAAATCAAGAAGCTTCAGGAAAAGGGCCACACGGTCATGGTGGTGGCACGCGCGGGGCGGGCACTGGGGCTGATCGCCGTCGCCGACACCCTGAAGCCGGAGTCTCCTGCCGCTATCCGGCAGCTCCAGGCGCTGGGCCTTCGCGTCGCCATGCTCACCGGCGACAACACCGCCACCGCCCGCCGCATCGCCGCGCAGGTCGGCATCGAAGAGGTTCTGGCCGAAGTGCGCCCGGAGGAGAAATCCCGCCGGGTCAAGCAGATCCAGGAGCAGGGGGAGACCGTGGCCATGGTGGGGGACGGCATCAACGACGCACCGGCGCTGGCCCAGGCCGATGTGGGGATCGCCATCGGCACCGGGACCGACGTGGCGATCGAGACTGCCGGAGTCATTCTCTCAAGCGGCAGTCTGGCGGGAGTCGCCCGTGCCATCCGGCTCAGCCGCTCCACCATGCGGACCATCCGTGAAAACCTCTACTGGGCCTTCGGCTACAACGTGCTGCTGATTCCGGTCGCCGCCGGGGTGCTCCACCCCTTCGCGTCCCTGCCGGGGATGCTGCGGGAGCTGCACCCGATCCTGGCCGCCCTGGCCATGGCCTTCAGCAGCGTGTCGGTCGTCTCGAACAGTCTGCGACTCTACCGGGCCAAGGTCCGTTGACGGCCGGGTGCATGTAACCATTTGGGCCGCCATGGATCACTATCGTTTTATAAGCACACGTTTCAACGCAGAAATTGTAGCGCCTGCGAAGCCGTAACGTATGAAAAGAGTGGACAACAGGAGCTGGTTTCACTATAGCTGCAGAGGAGAAACGGAATGACGGAAATTTTGATTATTGCGGCGGTGGTAGGCGTCTGGCTCTTTCTTCAGCTCTATCTCCTGCCCAGGATGGGAATATCGACCTGACTGCGCTCCTCTTGTCAGGTGACAAGGAAAAATGGCGGAGTCTCAACCCCCGAATCGCCCCGCGATCCACGATAACGACACCGAA
>JBFYWT010000220.1:0-5590 GCA_041310895.1 Desulfobacteraceae bacterium
TCCGATCTTGGGGGAGGGGACACTCGTTACTCGCTGCTCGTTACTCGTTACTATTTTTTTTTTACAACTGTGACCGCATCTGACACACCCCTGTTTTAGACTTGGCTCGCAACACCGGGAACAGCGTCCACCCGAACCCAACCACAAGGAGGCGAGCGATGACCAGACATTGTCCCACCGACGAGGTTCGCGACTGCTACGAGTACCACGGGAACACCATGATCGAGCACATCCGCAGGCTGGCAGGGGAGACGGTATGGCGGGACTGGATCCTCTTCGACACGGTCGAGGAGGCCGCCGAGTACTTCAACGCCGCCTGCAGCAGTTGTTGACCTCTTTTCAAGTAAGTTGGCTTTTTTTCTGTGGGAGTCCCGCCGGGGCGGGGCCGTGATCGGATCGTGGCTGGAGCCACCTCCGCAGAAGCAGCCTGGCTGCGAAGGCCGGGAGCCACTCCCACCAGATCTGAACTTGCCGATGAACCGCCGCCACAGGCGGCATGCAACGCTAAATGGATGTCGGATCAAGGAGGTTCTGCAATGAACGCCATGAACGGATTGGTAGGGGTGGGGTGTTTTGCCGGCGAAGCCACCCTGGCGCGGGTGCTGCGCCGCATGATCGATTCCTATTGCCTGGGGGCGGCGGCCTTCCGGGACCAGGAAGGGGCATCGGCCGGGGGCCGCATGCTGGGTCAGCTTCTCTCCGGCGCGGCCGGCGCCGATGGGGAGCGCATCGCCGGGTTCTTTCTCCACTTCAAGGATTGCAGGCTCGACCTCTCGGTCTTCACCCGCAGAGCGGGCGGCCGATGCGAGAAGTTCACGGCCGACATGCGCGAGGTCGCGCGCCTCCGGCGGCAGCGGCTGAATTGACGGGGGCGCTGCCAATCGGCAGCAGCGCCTCAGCCCGGCAACTCGATCGTGATGGTGCAGCCGGGACCGGGATTGTTGGCGGCGGACACCCGTCCGCCCACGAGGCCGACGAATCGGCGCACCAGAGAGAGGCCGATGCCGGTCCCGCCGGCGGCGGCCGTCACCGCGTTTTCGGCCCGGTAAAAGTCGTTGAAGATCTTATTGAGGTCGCGGCCGGGGATGCCCGGCCCGGTGTCGGCCACCTCGATCAGGACCTGCTCCCCCGCATCGCGCAGGCGGATCGCGATCGCCTTTTCCGTTGAAGCGGCGCCGAACTTGATGCTGTTCTCGATCAGGTTGATCAGGACCTGGACCATGATCTCGCGGTCGTAGCGAAACGGACGGGTCAGTCGGTTTTCAACATT
Organism: Desulfobacteraceae bacterium; assembly: GCA_041310895.1. Taxonomy (GTDB): domain Bacteria; phylum Desulfobacterota; class Desulfobacteria; order Desulfobacterales; family SpSt-501; genus SpSt-501. The sequence continues at coordinate 1,271 of JBFYWT010000220.1, forward strand.
CAGAGCGAACCCCGCCTGCCGGAGGGGCTCGGCCATCAACTCCCCGACCTCCTGGAGCACCTCCGCGAAGCTCCCGGCCTGAAGCTCGGGCCGGCGGTGTCGTTTCTCCAGCCTGGAGAGCTCGAGCACGTTGGTGATCAAGCGCGACAGCCGCGCCCCCTCGGACTGCACGATGCGAAAATAGGACTGCTCCCGCTCCGGGTCGCGCGCCATGCCCTGCTCCAGCATTTCGATGTACATGCGGATGTTGGTGAGCGGGGTTTTCAACTCGTGGGTCACCGAAGAGACGAACCGCGCCTGGCGCTCGGCGAAATCAACGACCTTGCGGGCGCTGTGGTAAATGGCGAGCAACCCGGCCAGGATCACCACGGCCAGGGCCGAAAACGCCAGGTTCAGCGTCCCGCGGGCGGCCGAGGGCGGAACCGTGTCGCTGGCAAAGCTCGCCTGCAGGAAAGCGAACGGCGCCGGGAAACTCCGGTTGAGGGCGATGCGCGGCCGCACAGAGGGCACGCCGGCCTCCGCCGTCTTTGCCGCGCGCGCCTGATCGACCGCCCTCAGCCGCAGGTGGGAGAACTGCGCCAGGGGATGGGTGCTGAAGTGGCGGCGGATCAAATGCGCGAGGAAAGCGTCGAGATCGAGCAAAAAACCCTGCCGGTACATGCGGCTTTCGATCAGGATGCGCCGGAAGACGAACACCCGGTTCTCGTCGATGAAAACGCTCTGAAACGGGGCCACCTCCGCCGGAACCCCTGGGAGGTCGCTCTCCCGTTGGGCGACGGATGGAGGCGAAGGTGCGGCGCCGGGCGCTGCCCGCACGTTCGCCGGCGCCGCGGCATCTGCCGCCGCCCCTTTCCCCTCCAGGCCCACCGCCGCATCCGACCTCGTCCCGGCCTCTGCCCGGCCGGGGGCTTGGCTCGGGGCCAGGGTCTCGTAACGGCTTTCACTCTGGCCCAGATAGCTCTTGGAGCGCTGGGTGGGGGAGATGTAACGCCCGGCGAACGCCGCCTGCCCCTGGCGCCTCTCTTCGGGGGCCTCGGCGGCGACCTCGGCCGGAATCCGGTCGGTGATCGCAGCGCGCTTGCGGTTGAAGCGGAGGTTCGCCTCCTCCAGTTCGGCCAGCCTCAGGGTCAAATCCCGCGACCCTGCGGAAGCGCGATGGGGGCTTTGAAACCCGCCGTCGGGGTTGTTCTGAAAATAGCCTATAATGTAGTCCTCGGCCGGCAGGCCGGAGAGGGATGCGACGGCGGAGCTCAGGTAGGCATCGATCGGGCGGGCCTCCTCGCGCCGGATCAGAGCGGCCGCCGACTCCTGCATCTCGTCGAGAAGGGTCTCCGCAAAGAAGCTCAGGGTGGCGGCCTCCTCGGCGGCGAGGCTCTTGTAGGACTGGACCACCAAGTAACCGAGCGGCAAGGTCAGCCCGAGGGCGAAGATCAGGATCAGTCGCAGGAGTGATTTCATCGACCCACGTCCAGCCGGTAGCCCTCGCCGCGCACGGTGGCGATGAACGGGCCGTCGCCCGCCAGGGACGCTATTTTTTTGCGGAGCTTCAGCATGTGGATCTCCACCGTGCGGGTTTCGATGCCGGCGTCGGCGTACTGCCACACTTCGGTGAGGAGTTCCTTCTTGCCCACGATGCGGTCTGAATTCCGGTGCAGATAGGCCACGATGTCCATTTCGCGGCGGGTGATCTCGACCGAGCGGCCCCGGCATTCGGCTACCAGGTGAAGCCCGTCGAAGCGGATGCCGCCCAGATCGAGCTGCTGTTCGCCGGTGTTTTTCCCGGCCCGGCGCAGGACCGCTTCGACCCGTACCATCAGCTCGCGCAGGGAGAAGGGCTTGGGTATGTAATCGTCCGCGCCGGCCTTGAACCCGGCGACGATGTCGTCCTCCGCTCCCCGGGCGGTGATCATGACCACGGCCTGGTTCGGCTTGCGGCGCCGGATCTCCCGGCAGACGGACAGCCCGTCGAGGCCGGGCAGCATCAGGTCGAGCAGCACGAGGTCGCAGGGGCCGGCCAGGGCCGCCTCGAGTCCGGCCTGGCCGTCCGGGACGCCGTGCACCTCGTAGCCGTTGAACACCAGGACATCCATGAGGCCGTGCAGCAGGGCCGCATCGTCTTCTACGACCAGGATCCGGGATTTGGGAATATTCATAAGAGCAGGGGATTCGTGTTTGGTGTTTGGTGTTTGGTAAAAAAGTGCTTTGCGGGATGTTAGGCTTTTTCTGTGGGAGCGGCATCTTGCCGCGATCGAATCGTGGCTGGAAGCCACTCCCACAAAACCTGAACTTCCTCGCTGACTAACCGCTGCCGCAGGCGGCGTGCATCGCTAAACTCCAAACAGTATATCTATTTTATCGCGGCGAACGCCGCGATAAAAGCAAAAGTTTTGCAAAAATTCCGGCCTCCCGTTTTGCATTTCTTTGAATTGAGCTCCGGACCGTTCGGCCCGAAAATAGGTGACGTGAGCGCAGGAAAAACCCTTGCACCGCACCTTCACCCAACGAAAGGAGCTCCATCATGAACCGACCCCGTCTGAAGTCCGTCATTCTCATCATGGCCTTGATCGTCGCCACCGGCGCCGCCATGGCCTACGGCGCCCGCGACAAAAAGATCTCTCCCCCGCCGCCGGCCACAATATCGGGGAGCGGCCCTTTGACGATCTCCGGGCATCTGGTCCAGACCCATGTCCTGAAAGGATCGCCGGGCCGCGTCGGCCTGGAGCTCGTCTTGTCGGCCGCGTCCGGGCCGGAACGGCATTCCACCGGCGGGCCCGGCATCGACCTGGTCGTGGTGCTCGACCGCAGCGGCTCCATGCAGGGGGCGAAGCTCGAGTTTGCCCGCCGCTCCCTGCTGGACCTCATCGCCGGCCTGACCGAGCGCGACCGCCTGGCGCTTTTCAGCTACTCCGACACCGTCCATCAGCACAGCGACCTCTTGGCCGTGACCGCGGCCGGCCGCCGGACCCTGCAGTACGAGGTCAGCGCCATCCAGGCGAACGGGGCCACCAATATCGGCGGCGGGCTGCGCGCCGGCATCGACCTGATCGCCGCCGCCGGCCGGCCGGGGCATCCGGGCCGGGTGATCCTGATCTCGGACGGTCTCGCCAACCGCGGTGTCACCGACCCGGAGGCCCTCGGACGCCTGGCGGCAGCCGCGGCCGGCAAGGAGTTCGCGGTCAGCACGGTCGGTGTCGGGGCCGACTTCAACGAGTTCCTGATGACCCGCATCGCCGATCAGGGGGCCGGTGCGTACTACTATCTGGACAACCCCGCGGCTTTCGCCGAAACCTTTCAACGCGAATTCCTGGCCGTCAAGTCCACTGCGGCCGCGGGCATCGCGCTCACTCTCAGCCTGCCCCCCGGGGTGCGTATCGTGGCGGCCTCCGGATACCCGGTCACCATGAACGGTGAGACGGCGCTCTTCCACCCCGGCAGCCTGCGCTTCGGTGAGACCCGCCGGCTGTTTCTGACGCTCGGGGTGCCGACGGGCGAAGAGGCCCGGTTCGCGCTCGGCCGCATCACGGCCCGCTACCGGCACGACGGGGAGGTCCACGAGGTTTTCATGGAAAACGCCTTCACCATCGCCTGCGTCGAGGACGAGGAGCGGGTGATCTCCTCCATTGACCGCCCTCTGTGGGAGCGCCAGGTCCTGAGCGACGATTACAACCGCCTCAAACAGGAGGTCGCCGCCGAGATCAGCGCCGGGAGAGCCGATGCGGCCCACCAGCGGATCAGTGCGTATAAGGGCCGGCAGAGTGCCCTGAACGGTCATTTAAACTCTCCCAGTGTCGCGCACAACCTTGAAACCGACGTGAAAGACCTTGAACGCCGGGTCGATGAAACCTTCCAGGGGCCGGCGGCGGCAGTGATGGAAAAGCAGAAGTCGACCTCGAAATCGATGCAGTACGAGGGCTACTCGAACATGCGCACGCCGTAGGCCCCTCCCCCGGCCCCTCCCGCGAGGGGCGGGGGGGGAAAAGCAACGAGTAACGAGAAATGAGTAGCGCGAAAAAGAGAGTGCGAATCGGGGTCGGGGTCGGTATCGGAATCGGTATCGAATCCGTGCCGCACCCCTCCCGCCAAACCCTTTCAAGTAAGTTGGGTCTTCTTGTTGTGGGAGTGGCTTCCAGCCGCGATGACATCGCGGCAAGATGCCGCTCCCACAGAAAGAAAGCCTAACTTACTTGGAAGCGCCTCATGGCGCGGGGTACGCCACTTCATCCGCAAGCAAGTTCTGTTCTTGTGGGAGCGGCATCTTGCCGCGATGTCATCGCGGCTGGAAGCCACTCCCACAACAAGAAGACCCAACTTACTTGAAAG